>JADQBO010000304.1 GCA_016278585.1 Desulfosporosinus sp. | reverse complement strand
TCTTAAGCCACTTAAAAATTTCAAATACAACAGGGCAGACCGCGCAGTTTTCAACAAGGCTAATAAGCCTTGATCCAATAGCAACGACCGCAATGTCCAGTTTTCATCCTCTACTTTATTAAATGCTTTTTTCAGTTTATCCGGTGTTAACATAAATTTAACCCCCTCCTCAGCATTTCTTAAAACTTTTTCCGTTCAGAAAAATTGCCTATTATAAAATTACCATTTTGCTAACCTCAGCAAAATGGTCGTCAATGTCATAACCAGTTATTACAATCAATTTTTGCTTTGTCTATTTTTTTGTAAAAATTCCTCCATTGTGCATATTCAAGCAAATCCCAAATATAGAGGCTTCATTATAAAAACATCAATATATTTAAGTTATTCTATTTATGTCCTCTGTAACTCTATCATTTTTCAGCATCCCGCTTATGATTGAATCCCACCATTTTTCGTTTCCTGTCACAGCTTTTAGTTTATCCCTCGTTAACCCTTTGGCAATGGCATGTAACTTTTTCTAGGTATTTCCTGAACACCCTGCGAACCAGTTCTGCTTGCTCTCATCCAAAGCAAAAGACACCAATTTCTGGTGTCTTTTTTAAATTTTACTTTTGATTTTTAACATTAAATAATAAACAAGCATATTATGGATAAAGTTTTTGTTTTTCGTTTAATTAAGTAGATATTAATTATCCTTTACCCTTGGCATACCCCTTTTTAATTATACGGTAAGGAGGAATTCACGTGTCACTTGAGAAATTCGTAGATAAATTACCACTACCTTCAGTTATAAAACCTATTGGACACATGGCTTCAACACCATATTTTGAAGTTACAATGGAACAAGTAAAGCAAAAACTACACCGTGATTTACCACCAACAACTGTCTGGGGTTATAACGGGATGTATCCAGGCCCCACTTTTGAAGTGTGCAGAAATCATCCCATATTAGTTAAGTGGATTAATAAATTGCCCTTTGAGCATTTATTACCCGTTGATCGCACGGTGCATGGTGCACACCCTGACCAACCATCTGTTCGAACCGTGGTACACTTACACGGAGGTCGCGTGCGACCTGAGAACGACGGTTATCCTGAGGCCTGGTTCACCCGTAATTTCGAAAATGTTGGAACAAAGTTTCTTCACAAGATCTATTACTACCCAAACTGTCAGCGTCCGACAACACTTTGGTACCATGATCATGCACTTGGGATTACCCGCTTGAACGTGTATGCCGGTCTTGCCGGTTTTTATCTGATCCGAGATGAGCAAGAGAAACAATTGAACTTACCTAAAGGGAAGTTTGAAATTCCACTTGTTATTCAAGACCGCTCATTTTATCCCGACGGAGAATTATTCTATCCTCAACAACCAGGTAATGAACCTCCTCCGGCTCCGCAGCCACCACCACCAATCGACCCAACCTTACCAAATCCATCAGTAGTTCCAGAGTTTTTTGGAAATACGATTTTGGTCAATGGCAAAGTATGGCCATTTCTTGAAGTTGAGCCCCGCAAATATCGTTTTCGCCTTCTGAATGGATCCAATGCTCGCTTTTACCACATCCGGTTAAGTTCTGGTCAGAATTTTGTGCAGATTGGTAGTGAGGGTGGACTTTTTGAAAAGCCTGTTACGCTTTCCAATATAATTCTTGCTCCGGCTGAGCGAGCCGACGTTATTATTGATTTCTCGGGCCATGCTCGGCAAAGTATCATCCTAACTAATGATGCACCGACTCCTTTCCCAGATGGTGGCGTACCACTAACTCCTGATCTAAGGCAGATTATGGAGTTCCGTGTAAAATCACATGTTTCAAAGCCGGATAAAAGCACCATTCCCTCACCACTTAGCTGCTTGGAACGACTTAATCCTGCTGATGCTATAACAGTTCGAAGAAACATTCTCGTTGAAAGTACGGATGAATTTGGCCGTCTGCTTCTATTACTAAATAACCTAAGGTGGGAGGACTTACCGATTACAGAAACTCCCTATAATGGCACCATAGAGATCTGGGAATTATTTAATATGACTGTCGACACCCATCCGATCCACTTACACCTTGTCCAATTTCAGGTTCTGGACCGTGCACCGTTTACTGGGGATCCGAATAGTCCCGACCTTGTAATTGGCCCGGCTCAACTGCCCGACCCTAATGAAATGGGTTGGAAAGACACGGTTCGTGCCAACCCCGGTGAGGTTACGCGCATAATTGCTCGATTTGGACCATTTACTGGCATATATCCATGGCACTGCCATATTATTGAACACGAAGACCACGACATGATGCGTCCGTACGAAGTCCTTACAAACCATAATTTTGACCCATGTGTGCTAATCCCCAGTGAATGTCCTGACGATTCATTTTCTCAATGTTTTGATTGTCAATGTCATTGTGACAACGATTCAAAAAGGAAAAACAGTGATAATGGCGGCTTTAACTTGGTGCATCACAGCAATGTTGTAATTTGCAAAAGAAAGTAGTTTCAATACAGTATTACACTTGATTAGTGAATCTACTGCTAATATTTCGATATACAGACGGGGATATTGAAAAAACTACTTTAAGTAGCTATCAATACTCCCTTTTTGTAGTGTAAAGCAAATTTTAAAATAGCCCGCAGAAAAATTGGCTGCTTGATTAATCGGTCCACCGAAGCAGGCCTTCGGTTCATAGTCTATAGATTAAAGCGAACTTTACTCTTTAAGCTCTAGCTTTTTTGAAATTTTTCCCGTATTCAATACAGTGGACTCAACAACCACCTCAATCTCAGCCTCTTGAAATGCCACCCTCCAATTCCCCTCAACCTCTTGCCAAGCATCGGGGTTAACCTGATGCAGCTTTTGCATAAACCCTATAAACTCAGAGTCGAGTTTTTTTGCTTGCTTAATCGTGCTCATGCACATCTCCTCAATGGTCTCATTGATCACGTCTATTTCCCTATCTAGATTTTCAGCCGTTACTCAATCCCACTAGGTTCCCAGATTGTCCCCTTAATCTGAACTGTCACTTTAAAAGAAAGCTTTCCATCCTCCATCGTTGGTTTGATTCTATTTTTTGTACTATGAACGCTGTACGTAAATAGATTCCCTTCATCCTTTATAGGAATAATAATTGAGGCCCCTTTGACTTCCTTTTGGCAAAGGAATAATAACCCTGTTGCTTGCTCCTTGTTTAGCCACCCGACCAGCTTCGGGCCACGAAAGATACCAAATCCTTCAACTGCAATTGACTTTTTAGCTGTTTTTTCATCCTTATCTGAGTAGTAGAGACTGATCTTTGGTAAGAAGGCGTCCCGATCTGGGCTAAGTAGGCATTCCACAAATTCTACTGAAGTCACGCCCATAGAGGTGCCAAACTTTTTTGCTTTATCCTCCATGATTGCTGCAATTTCTCGTGAAATCGTGGATGCCATGTCTGGCTCGGCGCCAAGGATGTCTAATGCCTCACCTTGTGTCACAAGAATAAACGTCCGCGGCCGATCTTGTACATGGGACATATGAATGCCCAGGACTTCCTCAATGCTTTCTCGAGCAGCTTGTTCTCCTATCACCACAGAGTTCATATGTCCAAAAAAAGGAAAACGAGGGATACGTTTAAGGTATTGAAGATCGGCCTCCTGGATTGTAGCCCCTGTTCCTTTGACTAAAATTTCTGTCGCTGATTTAGAGGTTTCCCCTTTTGGGCTTAATTCAGGTTTGAAAATCCTTGCAGAAACTTGCCACATCGCTACATCCTCTTCAGTAATTCGGTCAAGTCCTATCATTTTGATAATTGCTAAATCCTCAACTTCCCGACTACTCCAGCAGCCAGTAACGAAGATGACTAGGCTAAGAAAGCTGACGGTAAATCTCCAAAGGACTTTACTTTTTAACACCACGGTTACCCTCCTTTTTACCACGAAGATTTGCCACGATTAACAGGAGGAACGGGAAGCCAATTTCACTCAATAAGCCGATAGTGGGCCAAATAGTTCTCAGAATTTTTATAAACTGTTCGATATTCTTGAATCCATACACTGATGAAATAACAACAAGCCCCCCCAAAGGCAACCAGATCGTTTTTTCCATAATTGGGATGAGCTGAATCATTGTAATTCCAGCTAAATAAAGAAATATGGAAATTTTGACAATCATACTCGTAATCCAAACGATCACTAGAATGCTTTCTAGGCGCTGTACATAAATACCAAATTCTAAGAATCGTATGGCTGACCAAAATGGAAACGTCAAAGTGCTCGTTAATTTCGCTCCAAAAATGGCGATTGTAAACAATGTCATGATGGCCATAATTCCTGCTGCTATCAAAAGACCGATTAAGCCCTTCTGAAAGATCTCTTGGGGCTTATTGACCTGAGTAAAGATAAAGGCAAGAAAAATCACTTCCCCGAACCACGAGGCCGGAATCCAGGATGCCATAACAATGGGCGTAATTCCACCTTCCAGTAAGGGAAGTAAACGATCTAAATCGATCTTTAACCAACCTAAGATAAACCCGACAATGAGAGCGGTTAGCAACAAAGGGAGGATAAACTGGTTGATTCGGGCAATCACTTCAAGTCCCTTTGACGTGGCATAGATTCCTACAAGAATAAATGCAAAACTTATAACCATCATAGGAGTTTCGTGAAGTAGGGTAATCGAAATAAATTCTGTAAACTGACGTGTAACCAGGATAGCCACAAACAAAAACACTAAGCTATACCAGCCGATGAGGATTTTACCGAAGAACTTGCCGAGAATCAATTGACTGTATTGAGGCAGATTATTGCTTGGAAAGCGCTTTCCTAACCGAGTCACGAGCCATAGCGTGACAACCCCTGCTGATGAAGCTAAGATCGGGACGATCCAAGCGGACTGCTTAGCTTGTTCTGCGGTTATACTTGGAACGAATAAAATAACGGTGGATAGAATGATGACTATGGTAAGCATTGTAACCTGGGTTCCGGAAATTTTTTCTCGGTTTATGATTCCTCCCCCCTTTTATCCGGCTTGGTGGGTCCTTGAGCATTACCCTCTCTGACGGGTTCCTTATACCCAAATAAACGGGGACGAGTCACCATGGCCCACCAAGGAACCCGAATAAACGTGTCTTTTATGTCCCCTGTACTGAGTGGAGCAAAAGGAGTCAGATAAGGTACCCCAAACGAACGCAGACTACATAGATGAATTAGGATTACCATTAAGCCAAGCATAATTCCCACTCCACCCAAGATCGATGCTAACAGCAAGAGGAAAAATCTTAGGATGCGTATACTGACGCCTGCTGCGTAACTCGGTATCGTAAAGGAGGCAATGGCTGTCATGGCCACGACAATGACTGGAATTGGAGCAACATATCCCGCGTTCACTGCCGCTTGACCAATAACTAAGCCCCCAACAATGCTTACCGCCTGGCCGATAGTTTTTGGAAGCCTCACGCCTGCTTCACGTAAATTTCAAAGGTGAATTCCATGAGCAGCACTTCTGCAGCAACTGGCAACGGAAGATCCCCCCCTGTGTTACGATAGTTGTCGTAGGGATTAAATAATAGTATCCTTGAAAGG
>JADQBO010000500.1 GCA_016278585.1 Desulfosporosinus sp. | reverse complement strand
CGGTGACGGTGCGCAAGCGCTCTTGGCCGTCATAAGCGTATTGAATGACTTCTCCCGTCGGGGAGGTGACGGATTTTGCTTGTCCATAAGCATCATTTACATAGCTTACGGTTTTGTTAAGCTGATTCGTGGTTTCTACAACATAATTATTCGATGGCGCATCGTACTTTGAGGTAACTACTTCACGCTCGAAGCCAAAGCGAATATTGTCAAACTTGGCAATCCCTTTAGCACTAGTCATATCTAAGCGGACCTTAGCGGTTCCGTTAACAGAGGGTTTAATGGGTACGACGTATTTAGTCCGATTAGAGTTTTCAAAAACGACTTTAGATTTAATTGTTTCTTTCTCTATCCCTGCTTCATCATAGATTATGACCTTTAGCGAAGCCCCATTGCCTGAAGCTGCGCTCATTTGTTCGGTGCTAAGACTTCCACTTAGAGTGTAGTCCTCATTTTGTTTAACTGGGATCATAGTTTGAGATTCCAGGTAGGAGCTTCCGGTGGAGGGGAGATTGATAACCCCTACTTGGGATATGACATCCGCATAGCTATTGGAGCGAATCCATTTGGAGAGCCCGTTGACAAATGAAGAGTTTTGCAGCTGGTTATACCCTCTGATTTGAGGGCTTTGTTCAAACTGAATGTTGTCGAAGTAACCGGTGGTTCCTTGATAGGTGATCGCCATGATACGGGCGTAAACAGCATTGGCCGGAGGTTGAATATCCATAGCTGTATAACGCTGCCAATCTTCGTTTTTGACCTGAAAATACAAGTTTGAGCTGGGAGTTCCGGTGGGCTGTTTTGAGGCATCGTACCAATAGATATACATTACAGCCCCGGACGTTGCACCACTTGAGGTGGCCTTAATATCCCCGCTCAGGATATAGTTGCCGTTCGCTTTGTCTGCAACGCTGACAAAGCCTGTCCACTGATAGGTGTTATGGTTTGTTCCCGGATTAAGCTTTAAGACTCGACTTCCGCCATGGGGGGCTGTCGGATCCTCTTCGCTGAGATTGGCACTGCCCGCTGGCGCATAACGTAACCACTCCAACGGCTGGCTATTGCTGTCGACTTCATTAAAGCCGCTGTTATAAATCCGGTTATCCGCTACCCCAAGCAGATTGGACTCCATGATCAGGTTTCCATCATTATAGGCATAGGCTTTGGAGTTGCCTGCCTGATCGGTTTGGCTTTGATTATCCAAACTGACCGGGTCCCAGGCATTTTGAACATCTTTGTTGTCGGGTTGAGTCAGTTTTTTAAGCCGGTTGTAGTAATATTCGTATTCGGAAATTCTATCATTAGGGCCTGAGGCCTTTTTCATATACCCCAAGGCATCATATTCATAGGAATAAACGCTGCCTAAGGGTGTAGTGAGGCTTTCGAGTTGGTCGGCGACATTCCAGGTCATTCTGGTGGTGGAATTAAGGCCTCCGGAATCGGCAATCACGGCTGTTGGGTTTCCGAAATTGGTGTGCGCATACTGTGTGACATCTCCTAAAGGAGAGGTGATCCAGGCATTACCACCGAAACCGATCTCTGTATGACCATGGAACTCTGCTGCGGCTGCTCCTTCGACCAGTTGGGCCTCATCAAAATAGGCATCTCCACCAAAATGAGTGTTATCATGGTCAACTTCCAAGTAAACAATCAGGTAAGCCGCATTGGACTGAGTCGTCACACTTAAGGATTGTTTTGTCCAATCCTTGGTTCCGGTGAGGGCAATCGACCGTGTGTCCTTCCAAGTTGAATCCATAATGGTGCCGTTAGCATCCGTTTGTACGACGTTGAGAAAGGCCCTGCCGTTTAGACTACTGGTCTTAATCTTAGCGCTTAAATTATAGGTTGTAGAAGGTTTAATAGGAATCGTTTGATACACATAGAGATAGCTTAGGTTGGAACCTGGATAAACGGTAGGACTACTTTGAATATGCACACTGCCTTTACCGGTGGTTGCTGTCGATGAATCTTCAGTGATGCTTCCATAATCGTAGTCGACTTTTTCTTGCCAAGAGTCAAGATTATTGCCGTAGCCTGCTTCAAAGCTGGGATTACCGAGCATATTGATTCCTCCGACACTGGCAATCCGGTTGGCCTCTTCATCATAATTCAAATAGTAAGGTGTGCCATTTTTATCAGTCATGGACCGAAGTCGTCCCTTGTCCCAGCTATACTTGATACTGGAATCACCATAGGCAGCATCTTTGTAAGTGACTTGCTTAAGATAACTTGAATCATAATCATAAGACACTTTATCGACGCCGTTGTGATCTTTAATCGTGGTTACTCGGCCTGAACTTAAGGTAAGCGTCACGTTACGGCCTGAAGGATCCGTTACTGTGACGACATTTGTGCCCCAATTAATTTTTATGAGATTACCTTTACCATCCTCAATCTTGATTAACTTGCCGGTGCTGTTAAAGGTTAGACTGGGGAGTTTAGAATTATACGTGTAATTAGGGACGTTGGAATCTGGGTCCATATAGGATTCTTGTAAGACAAAGATTGTATTACCCTGACTATCCGTCCTGCGATACAATTGGACCGGGTAATTATCGGGAGCTACGAAATTTACTCCATCACTCTTGTAAATAAACGGGCGCTCGGTTCCGGATGCATCGACGAAGACCCTGCCCGCTCCGCTGAGTGAATTAAAATCATTCAGCTGCATGTCTAAATTTGAAAACCATTTAGAGCCAAAGATTCCGGAAAGATCTCCTCGACTATTATACGTTCGGGTTACCGTGATAGGAATGCCCCGCCCTGGTAAGGAAAAATCCGTGATGGATGAGATGAAATTCCCATTATAGGTGTTGACTGAACCTACTTCGGTGTTAGCATAACTCCAATACGGGTTTACACCGATAGGATCTGTCATATAGGTAACGGTTAAGGTTGGGGTATTGGTACCATTGTCACTGGTATAATAGAAGAATAAGGGATGGTTTTGGTCTTCAGAGTTATGCATGAGCATGAATCCATTGTTGGGTAAATTGCTATTATGCCATCCTTTGACGATTGACCAGACGTTGAAGTCAACCCAGCCAATTTTACTTCCGGGAACACTGACTAGAGATGATTGAGTGGCTTGATTTTCTGTGTCGGCAGTGGGGCTCCAAGTGACGTTTGTTTCATTCCAAGGCTGAGTTATTCTTGAAACGACAAGTTGTTCTGACGCCGCACTGGTTGTGGTGTATTTATACACTCTAAACAAAGCATCGGTAACAATAACTCCTTGGGGGATAGAATTTAAAGGAAATTTGATTAGAGGTCTTGTCGCCCCAAAGTTTATATCCCAGCCGGAGGTCATATAGAAATGATTATACTGAGGAGTTGTCTCGTTAGAGGCGACATAAGTATCGCTGCCGCCGTTTTGGATGTCGGTTCCAGTTAGATAGATTCCGGTATTTTTTATAGTAGGGTCAACTATAATAGGGAACACACGAGTGGGGTCTTGCAGCCAATTTAAATCTGCGGTAAGTGTTAGTTCAAATTGATTTGGATTGTTGGTGGGAGTAAGGTCTACTTTGACTTTGTCACTAACCGCATTCTCTTTATCTACCATATAGGCTGGGGGAAGTACAAGTTTTTCTTCATTATTTTGGCTATTTGACAAGATAATACTGCCGTCTTCTTGTAAAACGGGTTGTAGGCCACTTGTTAATAGGATAAATTTGAAAGTGTTTGGGGCCTGAGCATTTTTAAGGATGATGTTTTCTTTTAAACCATCTGAGAAGAGCTTATATTCAAGATCCGTGCTAGGTAAAATTTCTGGGTAGGTGATTGAATCATTGCCGATCACACTTTCGACCTTATTCCCTCCCTCAAGGCCCCAGGAAAGGCTCAGGGAGTTATCCAGCTTGAATTTGGCCAAAGAGTTGGTCGCCGAATTCTTAGCAAAGTGTGTCTTAAATTGATTGGCCTCATTCGTATAGTCATAGCCTGCCTCTTTCGAGGTTTCCTTTGAGCTAACGATGCGGTTCGAGATATCTTGCCATTTGCCGTTTTGATCTTGATAGTGCTGAGAATTCATGGAGATTTCGGCAGTATAACTTCCGTCTTCGTTAAGAAAATGCTTACTGAAACGGTCTCGTTTTTCAACGACTTCTTTAATAGTTTTGACCTCTTTTTTACGATAGGTGTCTGCAACTACCGTCCTAGGACCCTTATCCGCAGACAAATTGGAAGAAGCTGCTAGTGCACTGTGAGGAGCCAGCGTGGTAACTGCAAGTGCAACGGTCAGCAAGCAAGAGATTACTTTGGTGCTGAGGTGGTGCGATCTGTAAAACAATTCTTATACCTCCATTTTTTATAATAATTTCAACGCCAAACAATACAGAACACTGGTTTCTCTTGATCATGATTAAGGCTCACTTCACGATAATTGGGCCCTACCCCCTCTTGACACTTTCTTAATAAAAACTTGATAAAATTAATACGCTAAAAATCAATTATTTCCTTTTTATTACATATGTTATTTTTTGGGAAACATAAATTTTGCGGTAAGACCGCACCCTCAGGTAAACTTCAACGTTAATTTCATATAAATAAGCAGGCTCAAGAGATGCACATTTTTAATTACTTAACTTTCATTTTGATTAACTAGCGATAAAAATCAAAAAAACAGAAACACGCCTTTTTAAGTGTGTTTCTGTTTCTAAATTGAAGATTGCCCAAGAAATTAGTCATCTAGAACATCAATATTTAGACGTTTTATCCTTTATATCTGACACTCGAGATAATTTCTTCCATAATGTTGTTCGGTAGTATCCAAAATACTTACAGCTCTACTTTTATTTCCTCGGCAATGGTTCATAACAGCATCAATTAATTGCAGCTCCATGTCTGCTAAACTCCCTAAACGTATGATTATGTTCTCCCCACCACAAGATCTTAAATGCAGCTCCAACATCTCACACAACAACAAGTCAAACAAAATGGGTACCGATGCCTGACACCAACTTATCACTTATTGTTATATTCCAAGCCTCTTATCCAACGCACGAAACTGGATTGCCTCAGCTAGATGCTCTGGGAGTATATCTGAGGAGCCTCCTAGGTCGGCAATCGTACGCGCAACCCTTAAGATCCGATCATGAGCCCGGGCACTAAGATGTTGGCTGTCAAAAATCTTTTCTAAGAGAGACTCTCCACTCGGAGTCAACTTGCCAAATTCTTTGGTTTCCTTGGCCGTCATCTCGGCATTGGTTTTTGAAGGCCCTAGACGAGCCCATTGAGTCTGACGGGTAGCCATCACTCGCTCTCTGACCACACTTGACGTCTCATTATCCATGTTATTCTTTAACTCCGAGTAATTTAACCTTGGTACCTCTATATGCATGTCAAAACGGTCTAATAAAGGCCCCGAAATTCTTCCTCGATAGTTTTGAATTTGTATAGGTGTACAGTGGCACACCCTTCCCTGATCACCGTAAAAACCGCACGGACATGGATTCATACTGGCGATGACACTGACATGAGCAGGATAAGTGATACTCCCTGATTGTCTAGTAATTGTCAATTCTCGATCTTCTAAAGGCTGCC
>JADQBO010000088.1 GCA_016278585.1 Desulfosporosinus sp. | reverse complement strand
CGGCTAAGTCCACTATTAGTGAGGATTTGATGGCAGTTAAAGGGAGTCTTTTACAATCGGGTCATGGCCATCTCGAAACAATTTCTGGGGCAGCCGGAGGAGTTCGTTATATTCCAGAAATCTCAAAGGAAGAAGCAAGGCAAGTCCTCAATACACTGGCTCAAAACCTAAATAATAAAGAGCGTATTCTTGCTGGCGGCTTTCTCTATATGACTGACTTATTGTTCGACCCTTCTGTTTTACGTCCGTTGGGGTTAATTTTTGCAGGGGCGTTTCGTGACAAGAAACCGGATGTAGTCGTTACTATTGAAACGAAAGGGATCCCTCTAGCCCTTGTTACGGCAGAGGCCTTAGGGCTGCCTATGGTGGTCATTCGTAGTGGTAACAAAGTAACGGAGGGTTCTTCAGTCAGCATTAATTATGTTTCTGGATCATCAAGGCGAATTCAAACCATGTCCCTTTCTCGAAGAGCGTTAGAACCCCAGCGACGCGTCCTTGTTATTGACGATTTCATGAAAGCTGGCGGAACAGTCTTGGGGATCAAGAATTTAATGGATGAGTTTGAAGCCGATGTTGTTGGAACCGGGATTTTAGTGGAATCTCAAAGGGGCGAGGAACCAAAGCTCGTTGAGGGTTATTTGTCCCTTTTACAGTTAAGAGAGTTAAATTCATACTCAGGGAAGCCCTCGGTTGTCCCGATATTCGGATGTTAAACTTATTCAAACTATTTTTCTTAAAGTTAATTAAATTTTCCTTAAACTAAAGCAGGATTTTTTTACCATACAGAGAATATTATTATGAATAAGCCCGGAAAATGAAGGGTGGTGATTCATAATGAATATTACCGATGTGCGGGTTCGGAAGATCAATACTGAAGGAAAAATGAAAGCGGTCGTCTCTGTGACCTTTGATAATGCTTTTGTTGTCCATGATGTCAAAGTTGTTGAAGGTATGAATGGTATTTTTGTAGCAATGCCTAGCCGTAAAACTCCTGAAGGGGAATTTCGTGATATCGCCCATCCCATTTCAGCTGTGGCGCGAGAAGTGATTCAAACGGCAGTTTTGAAAGCTTATCAAGAAGCCATTTGAAAAATGCTTGTTGATTTAGACATATTGAAGGGGACCTCGTTAGCTAGGTCTCCTTCAATATGTCTAAAAATTAATAACAAATAGAGGATTTTTGCCTAATTTGACGAATGAATGACATTTGGGGTATAAATATGACTAGTGAAAGTCTTAGTTGCACTTATGCCAACCTAAAGTTATACTTTTACGGGTATATAAAATAAGTAGAGGTTAAACTAAAGCTGGAGGCGAATTAGATTATGTCTAATTTGGTAGCGGTAATCATGGCGGCAGGAAAAGGAACAAGAATGAAATCTAAGTTGCCGAAAGTCATGCATTCATTGGCTGGGAAAACCCTCATTGAACATGTCCTAGATATGGTGGGTCAAGCTGGGGTTAAACGTTCTCTAGTTATTGTAGGGCATGGCCGAGAAGTAATTGAAGCCCATATAAACAAACGAGCTGAGATCGTTGTTCAGACAGAGCAACTCGGCACGGGACATGCTGTCATGCAAGCTTTACCTTATCTTGAGGGTGAGCAGACCATTCTAGTCCTAAGTGGTGATCAGCCCTTGCTGAAATCCGAAACCTTAAATGCACTTGTTGAATCGCATCAGATACAAGGGGCTAGTGCCACAGTCTTAACGGCTTATATGGATCAGCCTTTTGGTTATGGTCGGATTGTTAAAGAAGGTGAAAACCTTTCTAAAATTGTTGAGGAAAAAGACGCAACTCCTGAGCAACGAAACATAATTGAAATTAACACTGGGACATACTGTTTTAAGGGATCGGCACTTAAAGAGGCTCTGCGGAAAATAACAACTGAGAATGCACAAGGGGAATATTACCTAACAGAAGTCTTTGACATTTTACTTAAGCATGGAGAAAAGGTAGTGACATATTGCACTGCGAATTCCCATGAAGCGTTAGGCATTAATAGTCGTGGGCAATTGGCTGAAGCAGAAGGGATTGTTCGTAAACGTATCCTAGAGCACTGGATGGCGGAAGGGGTCACGATTGTGGATCCTGCATCAACCTTTATTGATACAGAAGTAGTACTGGCACAGGATGTTACGATTTTACCCTTTACACGGTTATCGGGGAAAACTCGGATTGAAGAGGATGCTGTGATCGGGCCTCAAACTAGTATGGATAATTGTATAGTGGGATGTGGTTCCGAAGTAACCTATACCGTTGCTAAAGAGGCGTTGATCGGAGAACGATGTCACATTGGACCCTTTAGTTATTTGAGACCGGGCACAAAGCTTGAAGCAGAAGTAAAAGTAGGAGACTTTGTGGAAATCAAAAATAGTTGGATCGAAACCGGGGCGAAAGTACCCCATTTGAGTTATATTGGAGATACCCACATCGGAAAATCTGCTAATATTGGAGCGGGTACAATTACCTGTAACTACGATGGAGTTAAGAAACATCCAACTAAAATCGGTGCTCATGCCTTTATTGGCAGTAATACAAATTTAGTAGCTCCGCTGGAAATAGGGGACTATGCCGTTACTGGTGCAGGGTCTACTATCACGAAGAATGTTCCTGAGAAAGCCTTGGTAGTTGAACGGGGCCAGCAGATGGTTAAGGAACATTGGCATCGCGAAAAGATGAAATAGGGGGCAAAAAAAGGCATGGCAGCAAAAGAATTTAAGATTTTTTGTGGGAATGCTAATCGTTCGTTGGCGCAAGAAATTGTAGACTATCTAGGAGTTCCGATGGGTGAAGCAAAAATTAAACGTTTCCAAGATGGGGAGACTTGCCTAGCGATAGATGAGAGCGTTCGAGGGGCAGATGTTTATGTTGTTCAACCCACCTGCTATCCGACGAATGATAACATCATGGAATTATTGATTATGATTGACGCTATGCGGAGGGCTTCAGCACGGCGTATTACTGCCGTTATGCCCTATTATGGTTATGCGCGTCAAGAACGTAAGACGAAAGCTCGAGACCCAATTACAGCTAAATTAATGGCCAATCTAATAACCACAGCAGGCGCGGATCGGGTAGTAACTATGGACTTACACGCTCCAGCGATTCAAGGATTCTTTGATATTCCACTTGATCACTTGCCAGGTGTCCCTATTCTAGCTGAGTATTTTAGGGATAAAGGATTGGAGAATCTCTGTGTCGTTTCTCCAGATTTAGGTGGAGTTACACGTGCTAGAGACTTAGCTGAACGGATTGGAGCTACTCTTGCTATTATCGATAAACGGCGACCGGAACCCAATGTTTCGGAAATCATGCATGTCATTGGGGAGCTAAAAGGTAGGACTGTGATTATGATCGATGACATAATCGATACGGCCGGAACGATTACCCAGGGAGCTCAAGCTCTTATCGAGCGGGGGGCTAAGGAAGTGTATGCTTGCTGTACCCATCCTGTGTTATCAGGACCCGCTATTGAACGTATAGCAAACTCGGTTATTCGTGAATTGGTTGTGACAAATACCATTCCTTTAGGCCCAGAGAAAGTGATTCCTCGGATCAAAGTATTGTCCGTAGCTCCACTCTTGGGTGAGGCTATTGTCCGCATTCACGAGGATCTTTCGGTTAGTAAACTTTTCAGTTAAAGAAGACCCCCGGGCATCACCCCTGGGGGTCTTTGGTTGTAGGCATTTCTGAGATGGTTTGTTCAGTTGATGGGATAGTTTCAGTTTCAGTTTCTTGAAAGGGGACAGGTGCTTTATCAGTGGAAGCTTGAGAGACGGGTGTTACTCTACCTTTTTTAAAGTAGTGACTGATGGTGTGGGTTGTTTCGGAGGCTAGATTAGAGGTTGAGTGAAGTAAGTTTTTGAAGGAATCACTAAGCCCTTTGTCAGCCATGGTTAGAGCGTTTTCGCTTCCTTTTTGGATTACAATAACGTCATGTCCGATGGTAGTGATGTATTCTGCAGCAATCCACGCCTTGCCGTTTAGAAAACCCTCAAATTTGCCACCAGAAATTTGGATTTGGGTGATATGCCCAGTACTTGGATCGACATAGTATTCGTCAGCTGTTCCGAGGGTTTTACCTGTCTCTGTGACCATCTTTGTTCCAATGATGGTCAGTTTTTCTTTGACCAACTCTAATAATTCGGGGAGACTTGAGGACTTTTCAACGTGAGATTCCGTGTTAATGGTGATTGCATCATCACCAACACTAACCACTTTAGCATAGGGTATAATGCGCTGATCCTTAAAAAAACCTTTAGGATCCACTACGATTGCGGCTAGGGACTTCGTGCTTGCATTCAGAATTAAGCTTTTTACATAACCGAGTTGTTGACCTTCCTTCAGGGAAATAATCGGTAATGATAAAAACTTTCGGCTGGGTTTCATAGTTCACCCCCTTATTAGTAATGATTTGTTTCTTATTCTTAAAAGAATGTATTCATAGTATTCTATGAATATGCTTGGAGGAGATTAGAATGAAGGTTATTGTTGGACTGGGAAACCCTGGTTCCCAATATGCTGAGACGCGCCATAATATTGGTTTTTTACTGGTAGATCTTCTAGCAGAGGTCCATAAACTGCAATTTCGGACTAAGTTCCAGGGATTATTAGCAGAAGGGCAGGTAGAGGGGGAGCGGCTACTTCTCTTAAAGCCTCAAACATTTATGAATTTAAGCGGTCGTTCAGTCAGTGAACTTATCAATTTCTATAAAGTTGCTCGAGAGGATTTACTGATTGTTCAGGATGATATGGATTTACCGTTGGGTAAGATCCGCTTACGTGACCAGGGAAGCGCAGGTGGACATAATGGTATTAAATCCATTCAAATTGAATCACAATCAGAAAAACTATGGAGATTAAAACTAGGGATAGGCCGTCCACCAAAAGAGTGGGACCCTGCGCGCTATGTACTTTCTCCCTTCGCTGAGGATGAGCTTGGATTGTTAGATGAGGTATTAGGGCGTGCCGAAAAAGCAGCTTATTTATGGATTAAAGGGGAATCTGAACGGGCTATGAATTTATATCATCGTTGAGGCAGAGTATAACCTCCTAGGCTAGAGGTAATTCTACTAGCTAAGGGAGGTGATTACGGGATGATGATCTTCAAGGTATGTCATGCTTGTGATCGAATTATTGGAGAGATCGAGTTAGATGACTTGACCAGCCATGACTCGCATCCTATAATGGATATCGTTGGAAATGTAGCGTACGCGCTATGTACAGATTGTGTGCGCGACATGGAAACAGAGCCTAGTAACGTATATCATTAAATGAAGGCCTAGCGTTGGCTTTTAAGCTTGATCAGCGACTAGGCAGGCTAAATGTAGATGAACGCCGCTGTGACCCTTATTTTAGGCTTTAGGGGGCAGGCAAATGGGGGTCCTTAACGGACGTTCATCTTTTTTCGATACTTGGCCATCCTTGGCCAGCGGTCCCTTCTCGCCATCCTGCAAGAAGGCTAATCCGTGCGAAGACAGTGTCTTCGGGCTACAGGGACACTCGGCCATCCTTGGCCAGCGGTCCCTTCTCGCCATCCTGCAAGAAGGCTAATCCGTG
>JADQBO010000432.1 GCA_016278585.1 Desulfosporosinus sp. | reverse complement strand
CCAAGCCAGTGGAACATTAAGCCGGCGTAGCCAACGTGCTAATTCCGTAACCTCTTGCGGATCATCATTAGCCCCTTGAATGACGAGAGTTGTCAGTTCGAGATGAACTCGCCCGGCCAAGCGCTCCACATTATCTAAAACCCAAGCCAATTTACTTCCACAATAATGTTGATAAAACTCTTCCGAGAAGGCTTTAATGTCAATATTGACAGCATCTAACCATGGAATCAGCTCCTCTAAAAACCGCGGCGAAATCGTTCCGTTACTTACTAAAACAACCTTCCCCCCTTGGGCTCGCACCAAGGGAGCGGTATCCCGTATCATCTCAAACCATACGCTCGGCTCTGAATAAGTAAAACACAAACCTGTTGATTTCCACTCTTGTAGGGCAAGCTCTGTAAGTTCAGCAGACGTTACTTTTCTTCCAACTTGATGTTGTTGGGATATTTCATAATTTTGACAAAAGGAACAGCTTAGGTTACACCCAAAACCTCCCACAGAAAAAATCCAAGAACCCGGATAAAAATGATAGAGGGGCTTCTTCTCAATGGGATCCGTATTCCAGGCCGCTACTTCACCATAAGTTCGTGATACAACCTCTCCCTCGCGATTTTCCCGGGCATGACAACGCCCCGACTGCCCATGCCGTAATTGACAGTGCTGAGGGCACAGTAGACAACTTGCCCTATAGGTATCTTTATTCGTATTTATCTTATCAGTTGTAGCCATATTACTTAACTTATTTACATTACTTATATTATCTCTATTACTCATAATGTCGCTTGACCTCAAAGCGCCAAAGTTCCACTGGGTCTCCCGTCGGAATCCCAGCTTTTTGTTTAGCAATACTGAGTTGGTCTGAAACCGTATCGACCCCTTCTAAATGAGGGAGCAAAAGTCCACTTCTACCACGCTGGCGAACAACAACTCCATACCTCCAGGGATCCAACTCCTCGGGTCCTGAAATTTTCTCAAGTTCACCCAGGACATCTACTGTGAAACTCAGGGTATCCAGTTCGTCGACCTGCACGGGCCGAAAACGCGGATCTTGGGTTCCGGCAGCAATTGCATTATGTTGAATTTCCAACCCTAGATTGTCCTGCCACGGCTCAGTTGTTCCAATACATCCACGTAATTGGCCGTTTTGTTTTAAAGTTACGAAACATCCCCTTCGCCCAGCAAACTCGGAAGTTACGTCCGGTAAATCCAGGGACTCAGGTTCATCTTTCTTTAAATAGCCTCTAAGACAACGTCGAGCCCACTTTGGCAAGGGTGAGGAATGATACAAATCCGCTACCAGATATCCCACACCAAACGGCCCTTCGTAGGACAGCACTTCAGGTGAACCCTCTTTAGCAGCCAATGCCAAACGAAGACTTCGATACCCACATTCGCCGGCCTTTTCCACAAGATCAACTGGCAAATCGGCAATCTTTTTCGTATCCCCCCGAAGTGCCTTTAGCACAAATTCGTCAAATTCCGGCCCTGCGGGATCGAAACCGTATGGCCCGTCTTCTTTCAAGCGATGGGAGAGATCCCCACTAGCGACAAGGGCATAGCGTCCAGGTAATTCTTCAAGGATTTGTCCCATACGAACACCGTACTCCTCCGGCTGCTCTAAGGGCATTCCCATAAGGACAACCTTTCCGTTCCACCCAGCTTTTTTTAAAAAATAAAGGGGTACAAATGAACCATGATCGATTACCCCCCGCACCGGAACCACCCCCGATAGGTGTTCTTGAAGTTGAGTAACAACTTCAGTGTCGCTTACAAACGACAAATTCACCTGCCCAGCTCCAAACTGAGCAAAGTTCCCCTCGACAGCATCATCTATGGCCAGAGTGATTCCTTCTTTTGTGAGCGTTGCATGGGGTGAGACTAGAATCACAGTCTCAACCTCTGCCTGAGCCAGACGACGTGCTATCTCATGGTAAGCGTCTAAACTCCCTTGACACTTACGTTCTTCTCCCCGTCCAACCTCTGGAACGAGAAGGGGTGGATGCGGAACAAATACTGTATAAATCAACCCCATAAATCCAGCACTCCCCTTTTATCATAGTCATGACTATTTTACCCTGATCCTCCGTTAACATTCAAAAATAACTGCTCGGGTCAGGGAACCATTGGATTAACATCGATTAGACTTCCTGGGGCACCATTTTCGATAGGATGGAGACGACAGAGGAAATGTCTTAGAACTTTAGGTTCGTATTCAAAGTCAAGGCCCTGAATGGTCTCACGGCGCTCCCAAATAGTAGCTAATGCACTGACAATAACATCCATATGGCGATCCGTATAAACCCTTCTAGGTATGGTTAAGCGCATAAATTCTGCGCCCGCTACTTTTTGCTTACCTGTCTCTGGATCACGTCCAAGAAGCAAGGATCCTACTTCGACAGCCCTTACTCCTACTTCAAGATATAATTCATTCGTAAGGGCCTGAGCTGGAAATTGTTCAGGCGGGATATGCGGCAAAAACT
The DNA here is from genome assembly GCA_016278585.1 of Desulfosporosinus sp. GTDB lineage: Bacteria > Bacillota > Desulfitobacteriia > Desulfitobacteriales > Desulfitobacteriaceae > Desulfosporosinus. The sequence goes on along the minus strand of JADQBO010000432.1, from coordinate 3,105 downwards.
TTTTGGCGTCGACAAAGACTGCATGTCCCCCTACAGGCCACTGAATAGGAATCCCACGTTTTCGAAGCTCTTCTCCCAAATACTCCACCTGGCCAATCCGACTTTCTAAATAATCGAAGTCAAGCCCCTCGTGAAGCCCTACTGCTAAAGCCTCCATATCTCGACCGGACAACCCTCCATAGGTTACAAACCCTTCCATTGGGACACAAGTGGCACAAGAGGCTTGGAAGAGCTCCTTATGCTTACTACTTTTAATTCCTATCAAACCTCCCATATTGACAATGGCATCTTTTTTTGCGCTCATCGTAAAAGCGTCTCCCATATCGTACATTTCACGTACAATTTGTTGAATGGATAACCTTTCATAATCAGGCTCGCGTCGTTTAATGAAATAGGCGTTTTCTGCAAACCGCGCCGAATCAAACAGAAGGAATAATCCATACTTATCTGCAATCTTCTTAACTCCCCGAACATTTTCCATAGAGACTGGTTGTCCACCCGCTGAGTTACAGGTTATAGTTACGATAATAAAGGCGATTTCCTCTTTCCCTTTTTCTTGAATAAATGTTTCGAGTTTCACAAGATCAAAATTTCCTTTAAATGGGTGCTCTTTAAGAGTATCAAAGGCTTCCTCAATCACCATATTTACGGGGATCCCGCCGTTCATCTCAATATGGGCCATAGTAGTATCAAAATGCATGTTACCAAGAACATATTGCCCTTTATGTTCAATAATATGAGGAAATAAGACTTGTTCTGCACCTCTTCCTTGGTGAGTAGGGATTACATACTCGTACCCAAAGATATCACTCACAGCATCTTTTACTTTATAAAACGATTTACTTCCAGCGTAAGATTCATCCCCGAGCATGAGAGCAGACCACTGCTTATCACTCATAGCACCCGTTCCGCTGTCCGTTAATAGGTCAATGTAGACATCGTTAGATTTTAAAGCAAAAGGATTATATCCAGCTTCCTGCAGGGCTTTTTGCCTCTCTTCACGAGAAATCATTTGCATCGACTCAACCATTTTTATACGATAAGGTTCTGCTTTTCTAATCATAAAAATTATCGTCTCCTCTTTTTAATAGTTCTTTGTTTATAGCTCAGAAACTATTCTGTACTAATCTTAAATATATCAACAAAAAGGGGCGGTTGCCTATTGACTATTTTTAGTCTAAATCAATTAATAAAAATCCCCTGATTAGTACATAATAATCCTTGCTTACCTAAATCCCAATTTCTTGATTGGTTTATTGACACAAAATCAGTTATACTTTAAAACAATCGTGTCATGGTCTCAAGAACGTTCAAAAGCCCATGCATGACAATTTCAAGGAGGTATATCATGAATAAACAAACTCTCAATACCCAAAACGCACCCGCGGCCATTGGCCCATATTCTCAGGCAGTCAAAGTAGGCAATTTAATCTTCACATCTGGTCAACTTCCTATCAACACCCAAAGTGGCGAGTTGGTCGCTGATATTGAAGGAGCTACTAAACAATCTCTAGATAATGTCAAAGCGATTTTAGAGTCTTCAGGCTCTTCCATGGATAAAGTCGTAAAAACTGTAGTTTTTCTAAGAGATATGAATGACTTTGCAGCTATGAATACTGTCTATGCCACCTATTTCCCCAATAATCCACCAGCACGTTCCGCTGTACAAGCGGCAAGGTTACCTAAGGATGCTATTGTTGAAATTGAAGCAATCGCTCTCACTGAATAGATTTTATCCTACAGCTAACATAAGAGTTATGTAAAAGGGACCCTTAAAACTGTATAAGTTTTAAGGGTCCTTTTGGCGTTCTTTCTTTGAACTAACTATCTAATTTCATATCCCCCAACTTAATCCAACCTTTTTTACGCATAAGCTCAGAAATAGCCAGAGTTAAGATAGCGGGTAAAATAAAGTGCAACAATCCGATTTTAATTAAAACACTAGTACTCATGCCCATTGCTTCGATTGTCCCAAATTGCCCGACTAACCCTGAAGTACCCATGCCAGCACCAGCAGGGATGTTAATCATCGGTAAAATAGTTGTAGCCAAGGGGCCTAAGACTGCACTAGCCAAGATGGCAGGCACCCATATCAACGGATTTCTAACAATATTAGGTACTTGGAGCATGGATGTTCCTAACCCTTGGGACACTAAACCTCCCCATCCATTCTCACGATAACTTGCTACTGCAAACCCCACCATCTGTGTAGCACAACCAACGGTCGCCGCCCCCGCAGCGGGACCTCCTAACACAAGCATCATAGCCAAAGCCGCACTACTAATTGGCAACGTCAATATTACACCCATAAGCACAGCAACCAAAACACCCATTGGAATTGGAGCGAGTTCCGTCGCTAACATTATGACTGATCCCAGCCACTTCATAAATTCTGCTAAGGATGGTCCAATCAAGGTCCCCGCAGCAACACCCACTAAAATGGTAACAGCAGGGGTTACAATAATATCGACTTTTGTCTCTTTCGAAACCAGTTTTCCAAATTCAGCCCCCATAACTGCTGCCACAAAGGCACCAACGGGTCCTCCGACTGCGGCTCCTGCCATACCTGTAATAGTAGATGCAAACAATACAAGTGGAGGAGCCCCTAAGCCAAAGGCTACAGCTACCCCGATAGCTGGCCCCATCATTCCCATAGCCTGTATACCAAAATCAATCAGAAATTGTAATCCAACCTGCTCTCCAATTACTTTAAGAATAAGTCCTACGATAAGGCTTGAGAACAAACCTAAAGCCATCGCACCTAAGGCATCAATACCATATCGTTTCACGGAAAAGATTATATTTTTGCTTTTTAAAAAGCTTACCTTGGTTGTTTGATCTTCTTGATCTCCTCGATTTTTAGTCATTTACTTGCTACCTCCAGGATTTTCAATTCAACAAATGTTTACCTATGGATTATTTGTTCCAAAATAGATGTTTAAGCACATATATCTTTCGAGGTCTTTGCGAGATACTCCTTTATTAATTAGGTAAAATGCTATTAATTACTGAATAATTTTGCTTTAAATAATTATATCTATATTTTGTAAAATTATCCTAATATGTAACATTAAGTTATATTAAGCATATTGTACATTATGAAAC
>JADQBO010000211.1 GCA_016278585.1 Desulfosporosinus sp. | reverse complement strand
TTAATGCTAAAGAAATTCTATTTCAATCGGCATTTGCTCGATTACTTGCTTTAACTCCGGCCAGCAATCCTTCGTCGTCTGAATCATAACATCTCCTAACACTTTATTCGTCGTAGTGACGATACCCAGATGCCCTAACCCCTCAACCCATTTGCATAACATTTGGATTTCTGAGCGGTCTATCCGCGCTTTAATAATTAGGTCCTTCTGCTCTTCCGGAAAATTCATCCGTTATCTCCTTTTTTAACGTTTCTTGTATTTCATATTAGTAGTGTAAAAACAAAGACTACTGTACTACTTCGAAATCCTTCACATAACCAATTTTCTAAGATTAAGTAGGGTTTCCCCCCCCCCTTTATGAAACGTATTTACAGTCTCGTTATCCGATAAACTCGATCTCAAAGGGCATAGCCTCTATAGCCTTCTTTAAGTCTGGCCAACAATGCTTCGTGGTTTGAATCATGACCTCGCCAAGGGCTTTATTAGTGGTTGTAACAATGCCAAGATGCCCTAAGCCTTCCACAAGCTTATCTAACATCTGCATGTCTTTTCGTTCTAAGCGGGCATGAACTATCATATCAGCCTCTGTATACTCATAATTTATTGCCACAAACGGATTCCTCCAACCGTCCCTTTACCTTTACCTTTACCTTTACCTTTACCTTTAGATAAGGTTTAACCGTAACCCAATATTTCCGGCACCTACCGTTTGTCGCTCTTCGCCCGCCTCAAGATACTATAAGGAAGAATTTCCTTCGGTACTACGATCCTTAACATTTGCTGGGCATGACGAGCGACTTCAACCAATTCCCCTTCGGTATCCCACATTTCCTTGACCTCAAAGGACCAGGACACACCTTGTGGAGTAAGAACTTCTAAAACCTCTCCACGCTTAAAATTGTTTCTTTGTTCAATCCATGCCATAAAACAATTTATTAAGTCTGTAGCCAGGGGTTCGGGTTTAGAACCCATAATTTCACCTTGCTCCTGCTCATCATCTGACAAACTCACACCAACGAAATCATAATCTCGAACATAATGTGAGGACTCCAAGTTATGGGATTTGGCTCCAGGCTTGCCAAAAAGAAAGCCTGGGGAATAGTCTCGGTGACTGACCTTATCCATCTCTTCTAACCACTGAGGGAGCTTTGCCTGAAAAGCTTTTTCTCCTTGATCCCACAGGGTATCAATGGCTTCACGATAGACCTTGACAGTGCTGGCAACATATTGAACACTTTTCATCCGACCTTCGATCTTATAGCTGTCAAGACCTAGGGGCTTTAACAAAGGGAGGTGTGGCAACAAACATAGATCATGGGAGTTAAAGACATAAGTTCCTCGTTCATCTTCCTCAATGGGGAAGACTTGCTCCGGCCGTTTTTCCTCGACTAGACTATATCCCCAACGACAAGGCTGAGTACACTCGCCCCGATTGGCATCCCGACCTGTCAAATAGTTACTCAGCAGACATCGCCCCGAATAAGACATACACATGGCTCCATGGATAAAAACCTCTAGCCCACCCTCGACTTTAGAACGCATTTCTCCTAGTTCTTCAAGGGTTAGTTCCCGAGCGAGCACGACCCGCTCAATCCCTTGCTTCAGCCAAAATCGAACCCCATATGAATTCGTGCTATTTGCTTGAGTGCTTAAGTGTAAAGGCAATCGAGGGGCTACCTCTTGGGCTATTGCAATAATGCCTGGATCAGAGACAATCGCTCCGTCCACACCTAGCTCTTCCAGCTTTTTCAGATAAGCCGGAAGAGCTTCAAAATCCGGCTCGTGGGCGAAAATATTCACAGTAACATAGACTTTCTTTCCTAATCCATGGGTCCACCGAATGGCTTTTTCCATTGTTTCAAAGTTGAAATTCCCAGCAAAGGCACGCAGCCCAAAGGCTTGCCCCCCCATATAAACCGCATCAGCTCCATAAGCCAATGCGTATTTTAACTTTTCCCAATCTCCCGCAGGAGCTAACAGTTCTGGTTTTCTCATGAAGATTCCCCTAACCTTTACTCTAAGCCTGATTCAATTTGGCCTATCTATGTAGTTTATCATAAACAACAGGATTTTAATTCATTTTCATGGATTTCAAATTTTAAGCATGATTGTTTGCAATACTTTGACAAATTTTACCCAAACCTTATACAATAGGGATGTAGTATGTTAAAAAAAGTTCAAACTTAAGGAGGAATCTATAGAATGACCGATCGATTATTCTATCAAGGAACTGAAGATTATATCGTTTCCAATGATCTTCAGAACAGTGTTAATATCTCAGTTGCCTTAAAAAGACCCCTCTTAATTAAAGGGGAGCCTGGCACAGGCAAAACAGTTTTAGCAGAAAGCATCGCTCGCTCTCTTGGTCTCCGTTTAATTGTCTGGAATATAAAATCCACGACGAAAGCTCAAGATGGCCTATATGTCTATGACACAGTCCAGCGCCTCTATGACAGTCAATTTGGAGATCAGAACGTTTCAAATATTAAACAGTACATTAAGCTGGGCAAATTGGGCGAAGCCTTTGAATCCACCGAGCGGGTTATTCTTTTAATTGACGAAATTGATAAGGCAGATTTGGAATTCCCCAATGATTTACTTTGGGAATTGGACGTCATGAATTTTTACATACCGGAAACCGGAGAAACGATCACCTCGAAACATCGGCCGATCGTCATCATCACGAGCAATGCCGAAAAAGAACTACCCGATGCCTTTTTGCGACGTTGTATTTTCCATTACATTGACTTTCCTGACAAAACAATGATGGAAGAGATTGTGCATGTCCATTTTCCAGACCTGGAAGATCAACTACTCTCAGAGGCTTTAAAAGCGTTCTATTGGTTGCGTAGTGTTTCTGGTTTACAGAAAAAACCCAGTACCAGCGAACTGCTCGATTGGGTACAAGCTTTAACTATCGGCGGTATTCAGCCCGACAAGATTTCTCAGGAAATCCCTTTCTTAGGAGCCCTCTTAAAAAAGAATCAGGATTTTGATTTAACCTTAAGACAACTCCATAACCGTGGGACAGAAACAACGTCTCGCGCTAAACGCGGCTGGTAGACTATGTATACTAATTTTTTTTATACACTCCGCCGCGAGGGAGTTCCCATTTCAATCACAGAATGGATGACCTTGATGGAAGCGCTTTCAGCCGGCTTAGCTGAATCAAGCCTATCTGGGTTTTACTACTTGGCAAGAGCTGTGTTGGTTAAAAGTGAAAGCCATTTTGACCAATATGATCTGGCCTTTCAGCGGTATTTCCAAGGGATCGAAACCCCGGCCCAATTATTGGATCAGGTTTCTGAGTGGCTAAAAAATCCGCTGCCTCCCAAAATGTTTTCTGAAGAAGAACGAAACGAGTTGTTAAATAAATTAGGCTTTCCCGATTGGGAAAGTTTAAAAGCAGCTTTTGATGAACGTCTACAAAAACAAGACAGCCCTCATCACGGCGGAAATACTTGGGTTGGGACAGGTGGGACCTCTCTCTTCGGGCACTCTGGTTTTCATCCTGGCGGCATAAGAATCGGGGGGGAATCTTACGGACAATCCGCAGTAAAAGTTGCATCGGAGCGAAATTACCGAGATTATCGCAGCGATGAAACGTTAGGAGTTCGTCAGTTTGAAGTAGCTCTACGTCGGTTGCGTCAGTTTAGTACGCGCCTTGATGGCGTTAAAGATCAACTAGACTTAGACGATACGATTAATGAAACTTGCAAAAATGCCGGACGCTTAAAGCTGGTTTGGACGAGACCCCGCAAAAACTCGGTCAAGGTTATCGTGCTCATGGATGTTGGTGGTTCAATGACTCCTTATGCTCATATCTGCAGCCAATTGTTCTCAGCCGTTCATAAAGCCTCCCATTTTAAGGATTTGAAATTCTATTACTTTCATAACTGTATCTATGATCGTCTGTATCTAGATGCTTCCAATAATCCCAGAAAAGCCGTTAAAACTCAGGAGGTCCTAGGATCCCTTAACTCTGACTACAAAGTCGTGATCATTGGGGATGCCGCCATGGCTCCCAGCGAGCTGATGATGAGCGATGGTAACATCTTTTGGGATCTGGGGAATGATGAACCCGGCATTACTTGGTTAAAGCGTTTGGCTAAAAAGTTCCCGTATAATGCTTGGCTCAATCCCATTCCAGAGAAGTATTGGGAGCGCGTTCACGGATACCAGACGTTAAACATGGTGCGTGATATATTTCCCATGTTTGAATTAACCTTAGAGGGCCTTGATCAAGCCATTAAAAAAATAATGGTACGCAAATAAAATAATCAACCAAGCTAATAAAATCTTTTACGCAACACCCCTTGACGAAACGTTTCTGCTATATTACAATACAGAAAATCATCACGCAAGACAATGATGAGAATTAGTAAGTCTTTGAGGAATGTTTTAGCGAGTCAGAGAAGGTGAAAGTCTGATACACTTCCCGTAGACCGAATGGATCTCAGAGTCGTAATCCGAACACGCTTTCACGCGTCAGTAGGTGATACCGGGGGTTTCCCGTTACAGAGACACGGATATCGAGGGGTTGACTCTCCGCATCTGCTTATTTGTTGCATGAGACACCTACTCCGTATTTAAGTTTGAAGTATGGGTATTTTACTAGATAGGACCATACGAAAAGGTGGCATAATGGAAATTGGCTTTCCGTCCTTTGAAGGGCGGAAAGTTTTTTAGTTTCAAAAATTAATGTGACGGAGGAATTTAACATGGAAAAAGGATACTTTGGTGAATATGGCGGAAGTTTTGTCCCCCCGCAATTAGAAAACGCACTAAATCAATTAGACGAGGCCTTTGAAACCTATAAGAATGATCCTGACTTCAATAAGGAACTCGACTATTATCTCCGCCAATATGTAGGTCGCCCTAATCCGCTTTACTATGCGGAGAAACTTTCCAAACAATTAGGTGGTGCTAAAGTTTACCTCAAACGTGAGGATCTTAACCATACCGGTGCTCATAAGATCAACAATGTTCTTGGTCAAGCATTACTTGCTAAACGTATGGGAGCCAAACGCGTTATTGCAGAAACCGGAGCTGGACAACACGGCGTAGCCACAGCAACAGCCTGTGCACTCTTTGATATGGAATGCGTCATTTATATGGGAGAGGAAGACACAAAGCGCCAATCCCTTAACGTCTTCCGTATGGAGCTGTTAGGAGCCAAAGTAATCACCGTCACTTCGGGAACACGCACCCTCAAAGATGCTGTAGATGCAGCCCTAGAGGACTATGCCACGAACTATGAAAACACCTTTTATATGCTCGGTTCTGCCGTGGGACCCCATCCCTTCCCCTCCCTTGTCAAGCACTTCCAAGCGATTATTTCACGAGAAGCACGCCAGCAAATACTCGAAGCAGAAGGGAAACTCCCTGATGCAGTCATGGCCTGCGTCGGCGGTGGTAGCAACGCCATCGGCATGTTTGCTAATTTTATCCCTGACTCAAAGGTCCGACTCATAGGAGTGGAACCCGCTGGCTTCGGATTAGAAACCGGCAAACACGCTGCCCCCCTCTCCGCCGGAGCCCCCGGAATCTTGCATGGCTTTAAATGTTACGTCATGGCTGATGAAAGGGTG
>JADQBO010000184.1:4017-5604 GCA_016278585.1 Desulfosporosinus sp. | reverse complement strand
ACCGCAACAACTATCGTTATTTTATCGGGAGCCGACCATACCGTTGAATTATCTAACTGCTATTCAGGGAATGCTTACGCACCGCCGTCCCCACCGCCACTACCGCTGTCCCTATCAGCCGGGCAAATACCGCCACATGCTCAACCATTTTCTCCGCCGCCCCCATCGCCACCAATAGGCGGAGGTTTAGGCGGAGGTTTAGGCGGAGGTTTAGGCGGAGGCTTAAGCGGTGGTTTCGGCGGAGGCTTAGGTGGAGGTTTCGGCGGAGGCGTGACACAATCACAACAACCACCATCACCTAGAATTGTTTTAGAGGGCGGCTCAAGTTTAGGGACAATGTCCATCGAATCCAATTGTATTCTTGACCTTCAGTCTGGCTCAACCATCGGAGACTTGATAATGCAGTCTTCAGGTCCACAGGGAATAAACGTTGGCTTAGCTGGCGAATATACCAATCCTATTACTGTGTCTGGTAACATAGCCATATCAGCAAGCCAAGCAGCAAGCATTACTGAGATTGTAGTAGTCGGCGGCCCAACAGGAAATGTTATATTAAATGGCGGATTTGAAATTGTAACAATTGATGGAGAATCTTCTGTAGCCTTGTTTACAGGAACCATCGGAACACTGACTGCCACGGGTTCAACCTTAGTCACGGTAAATCCTAATGCTGTTATTCAGTTCTTTGTCTCACTTTCTGACTCAGCAACAGTAGTTGGTGGTGGAAGGGTCAATGGGAGATTAACAAATCCAAACAATCCAACCCTTCCGCCATCTCCACGGCAAAATTCGGGAGGGGGCTCTCACTCATCTGGAAGGGACATCATCTATGGCGTGACTTACAATAGCAATGGAAGCGACGGAGGGAGTGTGCCTATTGATGTTACCAACTACGTTAATGGGCAAAGTGTAACAGTCTTGGGTAATTCAGGGGATCTCGTGAAAACCGGCTCCACCTTTGTCGGATGGAATACCTCAGTCGATGGCAGTGGAACCAGCTATACAGCAGGGGATACCTTCCCGATCGGTGCAGGCAAAGTCACACTGTATGCCCAGTGGAACGCAGCAGTACCAAACATAGATACCCAGCCGGATGATCAAACTGTGAATGTGGGAGAAACCGCCAGCCTATCCATAGCTGCCAGCGGCGGAGTGATGCTCTCCTACCAGTGGTACAGTAATGCAGAAAACAGCACCACGGGAGGAGCGCTCATCAGCGAAGCGACCAGCAACAGTTATTCAGCACCGACAGATATTCCGGGAACCCAATATTACTACTGTGTAGTGACGAATACCGACAGCGGAGCAGCTGGGAACACCTCTGCCACAGCAACAAGTGATGTGGCAACAGTGACGGTCAATGCCTTGACTTACGCAGCAGTACCAAACATAGATACCCAGCCGGATGATCAAACTGTGAATGTGGGAGAAACCGCCAGCCTATCCATAGCTGCCAGCGGCGGAGTGATGCTCTCCTACCAGTGGTACAGTAATGCAGAAAACAGCACCACGGGAGGAGCGCTCATCAGCGAAGCGACCAGCAACAGTTATTCAGCACCGACAGATATTCCGGGAACCCAATATTAC
>JADQBO010000184.1:0-4007 GCA_016278585.1 Desulfosporosinus sp. | reverse complement strand
AGCGACCAGCAACAGTTATTCAGCACCGACAGATATTCCGGGAACCCAATATTACTACTGTGTGGTGACGAACACCGATAGCGTAGCAACCGGGAACCCGACTGCCACGGCAACGAGTAATGCGGTAATGGTTATGGTCAATGCCATAACTAACTGAATGGGTGTTCAAGAACGTATCGCGATATTATTACAACATAATTTCCTAAAACGTCTAAAGTCTATAAATAAGAAACGAACGGTTCAGTATATCTACGCTGAAACCGTTCGTTTCTTCAAATTTTGTTCTAGTAACAAGAGTGACACCAGTGGCATGTGGTAATTATCGTCTAACTAGGAATACCCAATAGAAAGGAAGATAGGCTTATTTTCAGCTTTCGCTTTATTAAACGCTTCTTCTCCCCAAGGAAACCAATCAACAGGATTATTTGCATGTTGAAGTAAATATGGTGATTTTTCCCTGGATAGTCTATTGGGTGTCTTTGTAGTGGTCATCGGCAACACCTCCTATTCAGTTAGTATGACAATAGTATAACCCAGAGCAACCTCAATTACGTTAAGTTCCTATGGGAAATTTAGGGTAAAACATACTTGATTGATAATCCTCGGAGTGCCATCAAAGGATGCCAGTTTACAGGATAGTTCGCGTGTTGGAATGGATACAAAAATATCGCAAAATAAAACAAAAGTGATTGTGTTAAAGCATAATCTGACAAATTCCTGCTACTAATGGAGATACAATGAATATAATTCAAAATGCCTTACAAGGAGGTAGTTATTACGCACTATGACTTAATAACCAACGTTATAGTAGTCTTATTTTTCTATTGCGTTTCAATAGGGATAATGTTAGCTTACAAGGCAACCAATCAGAAAGCGGAACAAGAAAAGCTAAGAGCAGCAAATGAAAGATTTTCAAAGGTTTTTCATTTAGGGCCTCATATGATGGCAATTCTAAGAAAATCGAACTTTAGATATATTGATGTTAACAGCCGGTTCCTTGAGGTGAGGGGTTTTAAATATGAAGATATAATTGGCAAAACACCAATGGAAATCGGTATAACTCAAAGTGAATTTAAAAAGATTATTGAAACTCTCGAGACAGAAGGATCAATACAGAACTTTGAACATACACTTGTTACAAAAGACGGTCGGAATGGAACGGTTATTCTTTCTGCAGAAGAAATTCAAATTGATAATCAGGAATGCATTTTGTTTGCCTATAACGACATTACCGCAATGAAACAAATGCAAACTGAGAGAGTTGAACAACTTATCAAACTCCTAAAATTAGAAGAAGAGCTTTCTCAGAGTAACCAACTTATTGCAGATATTATCAATAACATGCCAGACGGATTCTATGCATTGGATAATCAATGGCGGTTTATGTTTGTAAATAAGAAAGCAGAGGAGCTGTTTCAGAAAAATCACAAAGAACTTATTGGAGAGATTATCTGGGTAATTGACCCTAAAGCCCTGGGGACCATACTTGAACATAATTTCAGTAAAGCGAGAACTGATTGTATACCCATTACCTTTGAATATCCTAGCTCTTTAAGAAAAGACACATGGCATCAAATTACCGTCTATCCTTCAGAGTTTGGGGTATCCGTTTATTATCGGGATATTACTGTGCAAAAATTAGCAAGTGAGAAATTAATTAAGGCTCAAGAAGAGACGATTTCTATTCTCGAAAGTATGACAGATGGTTTCTATGCCTTAGATACAGACATGCAATTCACTTATGTAAACCGCGCAGCTGAAGTTGCTTTTAGTAAATCTCGGGATGAGGTATTGGGCAAAAAAATAACCCAAGTATTTAAGGCTAATGAAGTAACCCTATTGAACTATAAAAAAGTAATTTCCCGAAAATGCCCAATAACTTTTGAGATCATCTCTGAAGCTCTAGGCAATAAATGGTTAGAATTAAGTGCTTACCCTACAGACAATGGAGTAACTTGTTATTTCCGTGATATCACAAGTCGTAAGTCGGCAGAAGAAACCCTTCGTCAATCAGAAGAGAAATTCTCTAAAGCTTTTCACGGCGGACCGATCATAATGGTATTAGCTACTATTAATGAGGGTCGATTCATAGATGTCAACGAGGCATTCTGTGCAAGTACGGGTTATACCCGAGTGGAGGTTATCGGTTACACCTCCGAAGAATTAAATTTCTTTGCACAATCGGATAAGAGGCAAAAGATTAGGAAGAAACTTATAGAGAACAACCAGACCGAGAATGAAGAATTTGACTTCCGCACAAAATCAGGCGAGATACGCCAGGGACTAAGTTGGACTCAACAATTCAATTTAGACGGAGAGCATTGTCACATAACCGGAGTTGTTGACGTTACCGAGCAAAAGCGTATTCAAAAAGAGATGGCTAGCCTCGATCGGTTAAACCTGGTTGGCCAGTTGGCTGCTGGTATAGCCCATGAAATAAGGAATCCCATGACGACAGTTAGGGGTTATCTTCAACTAATATCTGCAAAACCCAATTATGAAGACCAGAAGGATGCCTTCGCCCTGATGATTTCGGAGCTGGATCGTGCAAACTTTATTATTTCAGAATTTCTTTCTCTGGCTAAAACTAAACCTACTGAATTTAAATCTCAAAATCTTAATGACATTGTTAATAATTTATATCCACTTTTAGAAGCAGACACCTATACTCAAAACAAGAAAATACATTTTATTCCGGGTGAAATTCCCAATTTAGATCTTGACGGAAAAGAAATTTTCCAACTGATTCTGAATCTAACCCGCAATGGACTTGAAGCAATGGGGGTAGGTGGTTCCCTAACTATTAAAACTCATGTAGAGGACAGTGGGGTAGTGCTTTCAATTACAGATGAGGGGTCTGGCATTCAACCAGAAAACCTTAAGAAATTAGGAATCCCATTTTATACTACCAAAGACAGTGGGACTGGGTTAGGTCTAGCAACTTGCTTTAGAATTGCAGAATCCCATAAAGCCAAGATAAATATATTCTCTAGTCCCAGTGGGACAACTGTATGCGTAATTTTACCAATTGAGAATGAGTGGTGATGAAAAAAGGTTCTCATCCTCTATGTCAATAGTTCCTAAAGAGATAAAGAAACCTGGGCAAAGTGTAACAGTCTTGGGTAATGCCAGAAAACCTTGTGGACCTGATCACTATAATTTTCAAATTCAGATAAGAGGAGAGAAGTGAGAGTGAAAAAAGTTGTAATTTTAATTTCTATTATGATAGTTCTGGTATTTATCTCAGGATGTAATCCCCAAGCTAAAAGTCGTCCTGAAGAACTGGAGAAAGGAGATAAGCTTAATCCTCAATTTTCTGTAACGTCAGAGGATGATCAAAAATATATTGGGAAAATCCAATTCCAAAATAGTACAAGTTACGAATTTTTACCAATTGCAGTTTCTGTTCAATTCCAAATCAGATATTTGGAAAAAGGGGTTGATACTGTCGAGTTAAACCCAATTCAATTAAAAGCTGAACTACTTACTGAACAAACCAGTAATAAAGAATTTAAATACAAGGTAGTAATTCCCAAGAAACTATTTGACGTTTACGAGCGTACAGATAAAGAAAACATCGTTGTAAACATTAAAGGGATATTTGTCAAGGGTGATCGGATAGTCCTAGAAACATCGCATTCGAGTGATGGAAGGTTGGTTAGAGACTGAACTCACAAACCCTTCGTTTCATCATACAAATAATCAACCACCATCTCTAGGGGGTCGATATGGTCATCCTTAACTTTATAAGTTAACTTTTTTCCGACAAGTCCTGAGAGGAATAGAACAATTTTTTTGTTTATATCGTTAAAGAACGGGGGCATATCGTGTTCAACAACTTGAATGATTCCTTCAGAATTGATGTTTAAATTACAAAGTAAGTCTGCTACGTCCCACTTATCTTCATTGAAGTAGTCCTTAAGGACAAAGGTCAAGATTCCATGCTCTTCGAATACTTCAGAATCGACATACCCTTCCACAGGCATAACTTCTTTCAGCATCTTCTT
>JADQBO010000348.1 GCA_016278585.1 Desulfosporosinus sp. | reverse complement strand
TTGCTTCATAACTATATTTTAAACGTTTTCTAGAGATTAGGTCCGATAATACCTCATATGTTTAGTAAGAGGTATTATCGGTCGTACATCATCGAACCAAAGTTTTCTCAAGCGAAACAATAAGTACATAAGTTGGTGTCAGGCACCGGTAGCCTTGGTAGCCTTGGTAGCCTTGGCACCGGTAGCCTTTGATTTATCTATCGACTACGCGATTTGGAGCTGGTGTTTGTAGATGGGCAGAATCCTCAAGTTCTTTATTATTTCTAAGTGCAAAAACGACGCTCTTTCTCAGAAATTTTTCCTTTATTGTAGAAGGATTGAGAAGGTTCATCCTGTCCAAATAACGATGAGCTGATTTTGGGATCGGCTTTAAGAATTCTAACAGCAACCCTTTCATTAATTTTAGAGGAGTGCCCTTGGAGAGTCCTTTCATGGCCTTCAGGGATGAACCCAGAGCAACTTCATCTGCCGTGAAATCTGTACCAAATGGGAATTTTTGAAAAACATCTTGTGCTTGATAGGGTTTAAGCAGGGCAGTTACTTTTTGCGGTGTATTATTTAGATACTCTTCTGGAATTTGATAGCTTTGGGGTATTTTACCCGCTTTTTTTGCCTGATCAAGGAGCTGATTTTGAAATCTGGAATCCGCAATATTAATTATTTTCGCTATTACCTCTTTTTCCGGTAGGCTTCGAACGTCAGCAATTCCATACTCAGTAACTATGATGTCCCTTAGATGTTTAGGTACGGAGCAATGACCGTAACTGAAGACTATGTTTGACTTAAGTGACTTACCAGACCCTTTTGTGCTTTTGATCATAATAATACTTCTTGCATCAGGTAGGGCATGCGCCATGGCCACAAAGTTATACTGTCCACCAATACCACTGATAACCCGGCCATCCTCGAGTTGGTCTGAAGCGATAGCTCCAAGAACGCTGGCTACCATGCCAGTATTTACGAATCGTGCGTCCTTCCTTTGCAGAGCCCTTAGTTCCTCTCCACCGTAAAGCTGGTTAACCTTTTCGACACCAGACATGCCAAAGAGCTGTCTCTCTTCTTCGCTCATGTCATTAAGCGCTTTGTAGAAGGCCTTAGGGCCTACAAAAAAGGCGCCCAAGATAACTTGACCCTTGAGTAACGACTTCCCGAGTAGCTTTCTAATCTCCGTTCTGTTCGTTTCATCGTTCATATTCGTAGAGTACTTAGTTTCTCCATCAACGATGGAACCAGACTGATAGGTCAGGCCTTTTTTTAGGATTCCGAACTCAGAAAGAAACGCGAAGTCCTCGTTATCGAGGTTAGAATGCACTGCTTTCATGGCAATCAGCGTATCGATAATGTCTGAGGGGATGTTATCTGGAGAGAGTTTCCCCTCATTAATAAGCTTCATAAGGGGGATGCTATTAAAGACCTTTCTTTTAAGTATCTTGCTTTTATACATCTGCATAAAGCAATCGACAAACATCTCTGATGAACCATAGAGCCCCTTCTCGAAAACTCCCGTATCCCCCCATTCACGGATCAGTTTTTCATTTCGCTTTAAGACTTCAGATTTTTCCAGGACCTCATGATATAACTTATTATGTTCATTACGCATGATAAGTCCCGAAACAATCGCGTCACCGAGGGCGCCAATACCCACCTGGATTGTTCCACCATCTTTAATCAAGGTGCTGACATTGATACCAATCATATGATCAGACAGGGCTACAGATTCTTTTGGAGGACAGAAAAGTTCATAATCATACTGTGGTCCTCGAAGAATAATGTCATAGTCAGTTGCTTCCATAAGCGCGTCTCCATACATAAAGGGCATATTTTTATTTGCTTCCGCAATAATTGCCACTTTTTTTCCTTGAGCACGGTGTTTATGGAGCGTTTCTACAGCTGCAAGACAGACATCTGTGTTGCAACCCATAGAATACATTGTTTTGCCGTCCATTTCATGGAAACCCACAAGTTGGGCGAAGACGTTAGTTCCTAAGGCAATAGCATCGCGACTTCC
This sequence comes from Desulfosporosinus sp., assembly GCA_016278585.1. Classification (GTDB taxonomy): domain Bacteria; phylum Bacillota; class Desulfitobacteriia; order Desulfitobacteriales; family Desulfitobacteriaceae; genus Desulfosporosinus. Next base: position 3,598 of record JADQBO010000348.1, on the reverse strand, counting down.
GTGGGAATAGTTAGTGGCCAAATGGTTCTGCTGGGCTTCAGGCATATTTAAGTATCCCCCAGCTTTACAGAAGAACTCTAAGACCTCAACGTTTTTAGAGAGTTTTCCTGCTCTGTAATCGAGCATGAAGTCAAACTCAAGAACACCTTCAAAAATTCTGTCCGAAAGGGGTTGGACAAATCGTTTTTCTAGTTCAGTTGAGCCTTTGGGCTTCTCAAGAACGAGACCAGTTATAATTCTAAGTTTAATTTCAGGGTCTTCTTTGGCTCTCCGATAAAGTTCATTGGTAAAAATAATTGGTTTTCCTAGGGCAAGGGTAATAGAAATTGTAATATCCTTCCCTACGTGATTAATCACATCATCAACACACTTTTTTACGTCGTTAGAGACCGTTCCCGGCTTTTCTTTCATAATAACGCCTGCCATTTCATTAAAATTTAGAGTATGATTAGGCCTAACAGATAGAAACCTCAATATTGAAAATTTGAGTAATTATGAATATTGATTCATTAGTTAAATTTAACACATTTTCATACAAAAATATAATAAATAATTTAAATTGTTTATATTCTGAATTAGTCAGGTTCTTCCAATAAAAAAAAGAACCCATTTCTGTTGGAGTAAGTTGGTAAACAAAACCAACGGAAACTGGGAGGCTTGGATTGTCTATATCCTGAAGGGTATAGAGGTAACTTCTGAGGAGACTTTGGTTCTGGTTAAAAGAATTAATAGAGAAGTCGATGCTATGACATCTGAAATAAAAGAAAAGCTCCCCAAAATTTATTCGAGGGAGCTTATCGACCTACTATTCTACGAGTTTTATACCAAGATACAGTATGTTGAAGAGGGTTTAGGCGTGTCGAGACGAACTTCTGTCAATTACCTTACCGCGCTTGAAAGAGAAGGCTTTTTAGTCTCGGAAAAACTTGGTAAGGAACGGATCTACCAAAATAAGCGACTGTTTGATTTGGTCAGGTATCAAAAATGATTTGCCACATGCTTCATCATATTGAATCCTAAGTCCGACAATGAGTGTTATGTTCAGTAAGAGGTACTATCGGTCGTACATCATCGAACCCAAGCTTTCGCAAGCGAAACAATAAGTACATAAGTTGGTGTCAGGCACCGAGGTCCCCCCGGGTTCCCCTCCTAGTTCCCTCGAAACCGACCACCTGGTAATGCTTGAATGCGTCCTTCAAGTTCCATAACTAACAAAAGTTCAAGAAGTTCAAGTTGATTAATACCTGTCTCTCTCTCGATATCTTCAATTGTTTTCTTAGAGTTAGCAAGGCAATCTCCAATCTTTTTTTCATCCTCTGTCAATTCAGGTAGTGTAGCCTTGAAAGCTTTGGCTTCTGATTCTAGATTATGGGCTGCATCTAGCAACTGCTTGGGATGTAGGTACACAGTCGCTCCGTTGGCAATGAGCCGGTTACAGCCAATGCCACTCAGTGAGTAAATATCATGGGGTGGTACAAACAACTCTTTGCCCTGTTCCTTTGCCAACTGAGCTGTAATTAAAGCACCACTCTTTTGGGCTGCTTCAACAATCAACACCTTACTACAAAGACCTGTTATTAAAGCGTTTCGTTGAGGGAAATATTCTTGGCGCGGCCTCGTATCAGGAGGATATTCTGACATGACAACCCCGGTTTCGATGATTGCCTGCATCAACTCTCGATGCTCTTTGGGGTAACACTGGTCCAACCCATGAGCAACGACAGCCATCGTGTAACCGTTACCCTTAAGGCAAGCTATGTGTGCATAACCATCAATCCCCTTCGCTAATCCACTAATGACGGGGATACTGTGAGCTGCCAAATAATTTGCTGCCTCTAGAGTCACCTGTTTTCCGTAGCTGCTACAGCGACGAGCTCCGACTACAGCCACTCCTGCTTTGCTATCTTTAAGCTTACCTTTATAATATAAAATTGTGGGTGCCTTTAGATACTGCAGGAGTTGTTCTGGATAGTTTGCATCCTGGATTGTTAAGATATTTATTTCTTGCTTGAAGATACTTTCCTGGAGCCGAAGGGCTTGGTCAAGGGATCTAAAGCTACGTATAGTCGTTGCCAGCTTGGGTCCAATTCCCTCTACTAGTTGTAACTGCTCTTGATCGGCCTCATAGATAGTTTTTGGGTTACCAAAATACTCTAGTAACTTCCTCTCGGTAATGCTGCCTATGCCTTCTACCAATTGCAACCATAGCCAATATTCCAAGTTCTTCAGCTCCTTAAAGTACAGCCATGTTAGCTCGTTCTCTTTCCATATCTCGGGCCATTAAGGCAGCTGCGATATCTTTCTTACGGATTTTCTCAGACCCTTCCATATCTGCAAAGGTTCTCGCTATTTTCAGGTACTTTTGAAAGGCTCTAGCACTATACTGATACCGGTCAAATGCCATATGTAACAATCGTTCACCCTCTGGTTCTAGCTGGCAGAATTCTTTGACTAATGCGTGTCCCATCTGAGCGTTACTATTGACCCCATTAATCTGCTTATAGCGTTCTTGCTGAATTTTTCTGGCGAACTCTACACGCTCGCGAAACACTTTTGACGAAGTCCCAGAATTGCCTTCTGAAAGATCCTTGAATTTAACAGGCTGAACATAGCGTTGGATATCCATCCGATCCAGAATTGGACCAGATATTTTTTGTCGATATTTCAAAACTTCATAATCACTGCAACGACATTTATCGTTCCCGTAGTAACCGCAAGGACAAGGATTCATAGCAGCCACCAGCATAAAACTAGCTGGGTAGGTGTTGGTATACCTAACTCTGGAAATGGTAACTTCCTGATCTTCCATGGGCTGACGCAAAGCCTCCAGTGTCTTTTTGCCAAACTCTGCAATCTCATCAAGGAATAAGACTCCGTTATGAGCAAGGGAGATTTCCCCTGGTTTGGCATTGTTCCCACCTCCAATCAAAGAATTCGTAGAAGCATTATGATGGGGTGCTCGGAAGGGCCGGTCCCTAATTAGCTGACCCTTGCCACGCATCAATCCTGCAACACTATAGATTTTGGTTACCTCGAGAGCTTCTTGCTCTGTCATACTTGGTAAAATTGTCGGTATTCGCTTGGCAATCATCGATTTACCACAACCAGGTGTGCCCAACATCAGGATATTGTGACCTCCAGCAGCCGCAATAACAATATATTCAAGCATCGCTTCCTGTCCTTGAACCTCCTGAAAGTCCATCTTTTGGGAATCAACCTCTTTTTCTAGTGGAATATCAAAGATACTCGTATTATAAGGTTTCTTACCTTCTAGAAAATCGATCACCTGACGTAGTGTATCAAACCCATAGACATTAACCCCTCGCACAAGGGAAGCTTCTTGTATATTATCTCTAGGAACGACAATATTTTTGATTCCAGATTCTTTGGCACGAATCGTCATGGGTAGAATCCCTGTGCATGCACGGAGTTTAGCGTTCAGAGATAATTCGCCAATAAAGCCAAATGAAGCGAAATGCTCGGACCTGATCTGCTTTGTTTCAAGTAATAAGCCTAATGCAATCGGCAAATCAAAGTGGGATCCACTTTTCTTCAAATCACTGGGTGCCAAATTTATAACTACCTTCATTTGCGGAAA
>JADQBO010000503.1 GCA_016278585.1 Desulfosporosinus sp. | reverse complement strand
GTTGGGTGCAGGTAAACCCTTGTCCCAACTGCCTCGGCGAATGCCGAGAGTCTATTGATGATTAAGGAGGAATCTAAATGATGGGTTGGGGCAATATGATGGGTGGTTGGGGATATGGTGGTTATGGTAACAGTGGATATGGGATAATGGGGATAGGGATGCTCATCTTTTGGATTGGGATTATTTTACTGGGCATTTACTTATTTAGACGAAATGCCTCGCACGTTCATACTGGAGGATTAGACAAGCATAGAGCAATGGATATCCTCCGTGAACGATATGCCCGTGGTGAGATCGATTCCGTGGAGTACCAGAGCCGGAAACAGGATTTAGAGAGTAAATGAATAGCACCATAAAGGAGGCTGAGGAATTATCCTTAGCCCCCTTTATGGTTTACTTTTGCGGTGTTTCTGCCATCCCCGTCTTCAGCGACAGTAAATTGTCTATGACCGTCGAGGGGGAATAGAGCAGGCTCCTTCCTAGGATAATCTCTATGGCAGGAGAAAACTCATCCTAATCTTAGAAGATGTTTATGGGTCAGAATCTATGGTAATAAGGAATATATTTCATTGATAGCAAGCTTGACAAAGAGGGTACAAAAACCTAAAATTAATCATAGTAATCCGCTAAAAATAATAAGGATTATATCTTATAGTATTCGTTTAAGATGGTTTAAAATGGGTCGTAGACTAGTTTTGAGTTAGAATTCTGAGGGGGGAGAAAGATCTGTTACAAACTTTATTTAGTATTGGGGAATTTTCACTAAAATCTTACGGTGTACTGGTAACCCTAGCAATATTAATTGGTTTAGGGGTAGCTTATCATTTAGCCTCTTCTGAAAAGGAATACCGCCAGCATCTTTTGGACTTGGTACTCTTTGCCGTGATTGGAGCCATTATTGGAGCACGTGGTTGGCAAGTTTTTTTCTACGAGTGGGACTATTACTCGCTTCATCTTGCCGAAATCTTTATGATTTGGCATGGTGGCATGGCTATTCAAGGAGGTTTGGTTGGGGCCTTTATTGTGGGATGGATCTACACTCGCAAATACCAGCTTGATTTTTGGAGAATGGCTGATATTGCTGCCCCTGGGATTATTCTAGGGCAGGGAATCGGAAGAATTGCTTGCTTTCTGAATGGAGATGCTTATGGTAGCCCGACTAACCAAGGTTTTGGCCTGGTTTATCCCTCGGGAACTCCGGCTTATGAAGCCTATGGTAGCCAACCCCTATGGCCGGCAGAAGTATGGGAAGGGCAATGGGACATGGTTGTTTTCGCTCTGATTATCATACTTTCGCGTTGGCGAAAATTGCCAAGGGGTATCCTCTTTTTAACCTATATTATACTCTATTCCCTAGGGCGTTTCGGATTAGAATTTTTACGAGGGGATGGTGCTCGTTATCTATTTAATTTAACTTCAGCACAGTGGAGTAGTGTAGGTATGATCGTGATAGCCCTTGTTTCTGCTGCTGTTCTAACTTTTTCTGCAGCATCTTATAATCGGAAATTGGATTAAAGTTAGAGAGTCGAAAGAATCTTATAAGAAATGGCAGTGGTTCTCAGAGGAGGCACTGCCATTTTGTTCTAACCTGTTCTTGTGAATAAATATAAACCTAACCCAATGAGTAAGCTTCCACTTAGATACGTAATATAGTGACCCCATTTCTGTAAGCGAGGAAGACTCTTTAAAACGGACGTGAAAGTACCTGCGATAAGCAACGGCAGCCCGTGACCAAGACCATAGACAAAGAGTAACAAAGCACCATACCAGAGTACACCTTGACCGGCTACATAGGTCATCAAGACCGCTAAGACGGGAGTAGCACAGGGTGAAGCAACCAAACCGAACAATAAGCCCGCTCCAAACGAGCCTAAAATCCCGCTCTTTTTTTCTGGCAAGGCCTTTAACCCTGGAAAATTAATATTGATAACACCTAGCAGCTGTAATCCCATCAAAATCGCAAAAAGACCAACAATATAAAGCCATACGGCGCCGATCTGACCAAAAACTTTACCTAATAGGGCTGCGGCTACACCTAAAATGGCAAACGTAACAGCTAAACCAAGAACAAAGGAAACGGACGTGATAAAGCCTTTAGTTTTAGAAGACTTTTCCAAGCGACCGATATATCCCAGCATGACCGGTAGCATCGACAATAGATGTTAGAGATAAGAAAGTGCTTCTACAGGATCGAGGGAAATGGCCCTTTTTGCCAAAAGGATTGAGAGGATACCGACAATGAGCGAAGCGCTTATAGCGGTTATGGCAAGAATGGGATTGAATTGAAAACTAATCGTTTTTTGGAAAGCAATTGGGCCAAGCAGAGTAGGGGTAAGCTCCCCTAAAAGATAGCCGAGAACTCCTCCAGAAAGGCTTACAAAGGTAATTTCACGAAGTAGAATAGAAGAGATCTGGCGGCGGCGAAAACCAATGGCTCGAAAGATACCAAACTCGGCTATTCGGTCATTGATATTACCAGATGTTGTAACGAGTATGATCAAAACTCCCATAACCCCCAATATTACGGAAGTAATTAACGAAAAGTTTGAAAATCGTTCAACACTTTCTTTGGTTCCCTGAACTAATTGTGATATTTCAGAGACCTTGGCCTGGGGTAATAGCTCACTTAAATAGGCGGCAGTGTTATTCGGTTGAGCCGTATTGAGCTCAATCATGGACCAAGAGTCTATGCCAGTCAAATTTCGAGATGTGTTAAAATTCATAAATACTCCAAGGTCTTCAGAACCCCCTGTTTCTTCCATGATCCCCACAACTGGATAGTTCTGCTGATTAAGTTCTATAGTACTTCCAATCACTAGATTTTCTCGGGTTGCAATACTTGAACCGATAATAACTTCTTGGTCACCTGGTTGAACTCCTTTAATTTGCCACCAGGGTTTCATTTTTAGTTCACTAGGAAAATCTACTCCAATAATCAGATAGCGCTTATTAACTCCTGCCGCGGAACCGATGATTTTGGGGGCAATTTCTCTAATGATTAGATCCGGGCTATTCTTTATTTTAGCTAAGCTATCATAGCTTAAATGCTTAACCTCGTAATTGACTCCTGGAACAGAGAGACCGCCGTAACTTAGTGTAAAATGCTCTGACTTTGGCGTAATAATGACATTAGCACCATATTGGGTTAAACTTTTTTGTAAATCGTCCCGCATACTTGTAGCTAGTGTATTCAACGTGATGGTGATACTAACAACTAATACAAACGTTAGAAGTAAAAAGGCTGTTTTCCCTTTACGCCGGCGTAAATTTTGGATTGCTATATCAGTGAGTGTCATCTAGTACCTCCTATATATTATCGAGTCTTGGGCAGATATTCGACTCTGTTATTGTGCCTCGAAAGCTAATACAATACCGCTTTCTGATTAACTGATGATCTCTCTGGTTACAAATAACGTAAAGATTCAGTCGGGTCAAGTCTCGCTGCTTTCCAAGCTGGATAAAGACTTCCTAATAGACCCATTAAAAAAGAGGCAGTTAATGCATAAACCAATAAATCAGATTGCCAAGGGATATGAACTTGAGATTTAACTAAAGCAGATCCAACGTTAACTGCTGCACTCATCCCAAGAAAGTATCCAAATAACCCACCCAAGAGACTTAAGAAACCGGCTTCAGTAAGCACGACCTGAATGATATGATGTTTTCGGAAACCGATTGCTCGTAAAATTCCAATTTCCAGGGTCCGTTCTTCGACAGAGGATTTTATAGTCATGGTGATAACTAAACCACTAGCCAGCAAAAGAATCAACGATACGCTTCTCGCAAATAAGTTAAATCTACTGACGGTATCATCTCGAGATTCTAGGGTAGACTTTAGGGCTGTAACTTTAGTGCCCGGAAGTTTATCGCTTAACTGTTGGGTAACTTCTTCGATCGGACAGGTATAGCATAGTGCCGCAGTCTCTATAAGACTAATTGCGTTGGGACGATCAGCCAGTTTTTGGAGCACAGCTAAATCTATAAAGATCGCTTGATCATTTTCCGCAGAACCCGTAGATTGGACAATCCCTGCCACGATAAAATTTTGTCCCTTGATGGTTACACTTTGCTTTGGGCTAAGACTCAGGGCTTGGGCGACGTCACTGCCTAAGATAACTTCGTTGGCCGTTGGAATCTGGTTTTGAGCAAGACCATTTAATTTCCACCATTTTTTTAAGCGTAATTCCTGTGAAAAATCCACTCCCAGTAACAAGATTTCTTTTCCCTTTATCTTAGTGTTTACTAATAGTTTTGGCGCTATAGTGGCCAAAGTTTCCTTATTTTTAATGGTTTGCATTTGGGAGATTAAAGACATATCCAGTTGTTTGATCTGAGTCGGAGCTTCAATCGTTATACCGCCAAAGGTCATAGCTTCTCCGGTATCTGGAAGGATAAGTATATTTGAACCATATTGATCCAGTTTGTTAGCAACATCCTCTTTCATGGCTTGGGTAGTGGAATAAAGGAAGATGATTGCTGCCACACCAATAACCACGCTGATCACCAATAATAAAGAGCGCATTTTATGGCGACGTAAGTTTTGAAAGGCAATATCTGTTAACCGCATTTAGTTTCCTCCTTGGTCTCTCATGGAGTTGGGGCTAAAATTCCATCACGAATATATAGTGTTCTGGAAACCCATGCTAGGTTTTCTTTGTTATGAGTCACCATAATAATTGTTAAACCGTCCTGATTTAGGACTTGAAATAATTCTAATAGCTCTATCGCTGTCTTTGAGTCTAGGCTTCCGGTAGGTTCATCCGCAAATATGATGGCGGGTTGATTAACAATCGCCCGAGCAATAGCTACTCGATTTTGTTCGCCGCCGGATAATTGATTAGGTAAACGTAAGGACTTGCTGCCTAAGCCAACTTTATCCAGGACAGTTTGAGCCATATCTCGTTGTTCTCTTCGTGGGCGAGAAGTTATAGCCAGAGGAAGCATGACATTTTCAAGGGCCGTAAGGTATGGAATTAATTGATATTGTTGAAAAACAAAGCCTACGTATTCATGTCGAAAATCTGCTAATCGTTCGGATTTAAGAGAATAGACATCAATGTCATCGATGATGAGTTTACCAGAGGTTGGGGGATTTAATCCTCCCAGAATACTCAGTAAGGTACTTTTACCAGAACCGGAAGGTCCCATTAAAGCTAGAAACTCTCTTTCAGATATCTCAAGATTTACATTTTTAAGGGCTTCAACAATACCGTCTCCCCCTTTGTAACTTTTGTTGATCTCACAGGTCTTTATTAAAGACATAGGGCACTTCCTTCTTGTAAATGTTAGAGTGAACGCACTCGTTAAAACGAGTGCGTTTAAAGTGAACTATTAAATATTTCATAGTTGAACTAAACTCTGGGTTCCCAGGCGTCAAGGACAGATTGAGGAATCTCTAAATTTTCCCCGTTTAAAGAGTAGGTCAGTGCTTCTGGGGGATAAGTTTGGCAACCCCCGCTTATTCCTTTGAGTGTTTGAAGATCCCAGACCGTTCCACATACATTACAAACTATTTGGTTATCAGTGATGTGAAAGGTTTCTCCCTTACAGGGTTCGCAAAAGCTTACTGCCACCATAACTTTTCCATCCGGCTGGACAAAGGCTGTTAAGGGGATTCTTTTACCGTTTTCACTATAC
>JADQBO010000037.1 GCA_016278585.1 Desulfosporosinus sp. | reverse complement strand
CTGCTCAGAATTGTCAGGTTGCATCAGTTTCCAAAGATGGACGTCAACTTGTTGGCGTGATTCTAAAATCACCTGGCAGCGAAATCTACACCGATATGCAAAAGATGTTTGATTATGGCTTAACTCAGTTTAATAGCACTATTTTCAAACCTAAAGGAGCTGTCATTGCATCAATTATGGTAAATAATGAACCCGTAGATCTTATCCTTGACAGGCCTATCTATATAGCTCAGAAACTCAACGAACCGCAAACGGCGCTTAAACTTCGTGTCTCCCCTTTATCTACTAGTAACTTAGACTCTGTGAAAGAGGGACAAGTCGTTGCCCAAGTAGAAGTTTTGGATGGGGAAACACGTTTAAACACCGTTCCTCTAAAATCCTCAAGGGAAGTTAAGCCAGAAACAATCGCAAGTTTATTAGGTTCCTCTCACCTTGCCTGGATGATAGGCTCTATTATTGGTGGTTTTGCTCTCATCATGATTATTAAGAGAAACAACGCTCGCGATTGGAACAGGCAAGCTAGACGCCTGAGGAGGAGAAACCATAGAAGATATAATTGAGTGGTCTGGCATTCTTTTATGTTTGATTGTTCTTGAATTAATAAACTACTATAATGAAACCATATAAATATAGACAATAATTGGATTTGGAGTTGAACATACCTTGGAAAAGGATAAGAAGGTTGTTACTTTAGCTTACGGATGTCAGATGTCCGAACGTGATGCAGAAACATTAACTCAGATCACAAGGCAGGAAGGCTATACAAGTTCGGACGATCTTCAAAACGCAGATTTAGTGATTATTAATACCTGTTGTGTAAGAGAAAGTGCAGAGAATAAAATACTTGGGAAAATCGGTGAACTTAAAAAGCTTAAGGAAAAAAACCCTAACTTGAAGATTGCCATCAGTGGATGTATGGTTCAGCAGCCGGGTGCATTAGACCGATTAAAAAAACGAGCACCCCATATTGATATTTGGGCTGGAACCCATAATTTGCATGATTTTTCGACTCTATTGCATCAAGCACAACAGGGAGAAAAAGTTGCGGAAGTATGGGAAGAACCTAAAACTACCTTAGAATCAACGCCCCTCGCAGAGAAAGGCAAACTTCAGGCAAACGTTAATATAATGTACGGTTGTAATAATTTCTGTTCCTATTGTATTGTCCCTCACGTACGTGGTCGGGAGAGAAGCCGTAAACCTGAGGAAATTATTCAAGAAATCAAAGAACTTGTTGCCAGTGGATGTCGAGAAGTGACATTACTAGGTCAAAATGTGAACTCCTATGGTAAGGAATTTTCTCCTAGTTATGACTTTGCAGATTTACTCCATGATGTGGATCAAATACCGGATCTTTTACGAATACGTTTTATTACGTCACATCCTAAGGATTTATCAGATAAGCTGATTGAGACCGTCGCTCAGGGGAAGAACCTTTGCGAACACTTTCATCTCCCCATTCAATCAGGCAGTAATTTCATCTTACAGCGTATGAATCGAAAATACACAAGGGAATACTACTTAAGTCGGGTTCAAAAGATTCATGAACTCCTACCCCTTGCCAGTTTGACCACCGATATAATTGTAGGTTTTCCTGGTGAAACCGAAACGTACTTTGAAGAGACTCTTGAGATCATGACTTTAATTCAATATAGCCAGGCTTTCACCTTTATGTATTCTAAACGTTCAGGGACCCAGGCAGCCGAAATGGAGGACCAAATCCCTTTAGATGTTAAAAAACGCCGTTTACAAAGATTAATGAGTGTTCAAAACAAACAGAGCCTGGAGTGGCGGCAAAAGATGATTGGTAAAATATATGAAATTCTTGTTGAGGGCCCTAGTAGGACAAATCCTGAGCGCTTAGTCGGACGTACCCGAGGAAATGAACTTGTCGTTTATGATGGGCATCCAGATCAAATTGGCTCTTTGGTTAACATTCGGATCACAGAAGCTGGAACTTGGACACTAGTTGGAGATCTTGAAACCTAGAATTTATTTAGAATAAACTTTAAAGCAGGAATCGTGCTGATCTATGTAGAATGTAATATGCGGAGGTGTGACACATGACAAATGAAATTATCGAAAATGCCCGACTCTTAGCGGATGCCATTGCCCGAAGCTCCGAGCTTGCTGAATTACACACTATGGAAGATGCAATGGCTGCCGACGCTTCAGCTCAGCAATTGATTGCAGAATTACAGAAGGCTCAAGAACAGTTTATGGAAGTGCAACAAAGTGGTGGAGAGCCTTCTGAAGCTGATAAAAATGCAGTGGATGAAATCGAAGCTAAAGTAGAGGCCAACCAAGCCATTGCTGCTTATATGAAAGCACAAGACAAATTTACGGCCATGTTGGATAGTGTTAATGCTATTTTAGCAAGTGCTATTGCAGGTTCTTCAGATGCATGCTCTTGTGCGGACGACAGCTGTGATCCAAGTGGTTGTAATCCAGGTGGCTGTGGCAGTGGAGGCTGTGGTTGCGGGAGCTAATCCCTGGCAAACCATTAGTACTAAGGAAAGGGAAGGGCTAAATCTAAAGCTCTTCCCTTTTTTACCTTTTCAGAATGATTATTTCCAGAAAGACTATTTCTAAAAGGGGAGAAGACAAAGTATGACTACCCCGATGATGCACCAATATCGAAGTATTAAAGCAAAAGCGCCTGATGCAATTCTATTTTTCCGTCTGGGTGATTTTTATGAAATGTTTGGTGAGGATGCAGAAGTGGCCGCACCCATTTTGCAAATTGCTTTAACTGGGCGGGATGCAGGGGAAGGAAAACGAATTCCCATGTGTGGCGTTCCTTATCATGCCTTAGATAATTATTTATCAAAGCTGGTTAAGGCAGGCCATAAAGTAGCTATTTGTGAGCAAGTGGAAGACGCCAAAGATGCCAAAGGGATTGTCAAACGTGATATTATTCGGATTGTTACTCCTGGTACCTTGACCGAATCTATCTCTGATCGTACAAATCATTATTTAGCCAGTGTATTTTACGAGGAACACTGGGGGTTAGCATTTCTTGATTTATCCACCGGTGAGTTTACGATTTTCCAAACGACTGACCTGGATGTTCTGCTCACTGAAGTATCTCGGATCAACCCAGCTGAACTTCTTCTCCCTCCGGAGGTTATGAAAAAGCCTAAACTTTGGCTGGAGTATTATTGTACGGAACGTGATCGAACGACGTTTATAAATCAAACTTTGCGTGATCATTTTCAAGGACAAGGGTCATTGTTTCAAGAATTCCCTATAGCTACCCAGGCTGCAACTGGCTTATGGAACTATTTACTAGAAACGATGCCAGGAGTTGATCCAACTCATATCATAGAAATCAAAACCTATCGTTTCGAACGCTGGATGTTTCTCGACCAATGGACACGTCGTAACCTTGAACTTACAGAGTCCCTTCGAGGGGTTGGAAAGAAAGGAACGCTACTTTCTGTTCTCGACTTAACCCAAACTGCCTTTGGAGGAAGGCTTTTAAAACATTGGATAGAAAAACCCTTGCTTTTGCAAGATGAAATAGAAGGTCGTCTTAACTCGGTTGAAGAACTGCTAACAGACTCCTTTCTCCGCAACGATTTAGTTCAACTTCTTTCCGAAGTTTATGATCTTGAACGGCTGATCGGGAAAGTGTCTTATGGAACTGCTAATGCAAAGGACTTACTATCGTTGACGCAAACCTTAGCATTACTTCCTCAAATTCGAACCGTTCTTACTGGGAGCGTCGCAGAAACTTTGAAAGTTAAGACTCCTTATCTGGATGGCTTTGATTCATTTGTTACTAAACTTCAAGCTGCCCTTAACCCTACACCTCCACTATCCTTGCGTGAGGGGAATCTTATCAAAACAGGCTTTTTCCAAGACGTAGATGAATTGCGAACCATTGCAACTGGCGGTAAAGAATGGGTGGCTCAGCTAGAGAATGCTGAACGTGAACGAACGGGAATTCGCTCATTAAAGATAGGCTATAATAAAGTCTTTGGTTACTATATTGAAATCACTCATGCAAATGCCCATCTAATTCCTACCGATTATCAACGCAAGCAGACTCTGTCTAATGCTGAACGTTTTATTACCCCTGAACTTAAAGAATATGAACTTAAAATTATAGGAGCTGAGGAAAAACTAAAGGAACTTGAGTATGGAATTTTCCTAGCTCTTCGAGAAGAAGTCCGGACAAAGACCAAACATATTCTCTTGGCAGCACAGGTATTAGCAGAACTTGATGTTTTTGTAAGTTTAGCAGAAGTAGCCGTGCGCAATCATTATGTGCGTCCTCAAATTAAACATGACGGTCAAATTCTTATCACTGAAGGGCGACACCCAGTTGTGGAAGAAATGTTAGAGCATAGCGCCTTTGTTCCGAATGATACAAACCTGTCAGGTACTCAACATTTAGCGCTTATCACCGGTCCCAATATGGCAGGTAAATCCACCTATATGCGTCAAGTCGCCTTGATTGTGCTTATGGCTCATATTGGGTCTTTTATTCCTGCTAAAAAGGCCAGTATCACTTTGGTTGACCGTATCTTTACCCGGGTTGGTGCATCCGATGATTTAGCAGCAGGACAAAGTACTTTTATGGTTGAAATGCAAGAAGTCGCCCACATTTTAAACTATGCCAGTGGAAAGAGTTTAATTATTTTAGATGAAATCGGACGGGGGACTGCTACATATGATGGACTTAGCATCGCTTGGGCTGTTGCTGAGTACCTTGTTCAACATTCTGAATTTAACCCGAAAACCCTTTTTGCCACTCACTATCATGAGCTAACACAACTGCAAGACAAATTTTCAGGACTCTTTAACCTTCACGTAGGGGTCAAGGAACGTGGAGAAGATATTGTTTTTTTACACAAAATATTACCTGGTCGCGCCGATCGCAGTTATGGAATTCAAGTGGCTCGTCTAGCTGGTCTGCCTCAAGAGCTACTTAAGCGTGCAAAAGCCCTACTTTTGGAATTAGAGTCTTTCGAACCTGCTCATACTCTTGCTCATTCTACCAACGAGGTTACCCAATTTGCACTTTTTGACCCTCCGCCAATCCATCCTATTTTGCAAGAAATCGAAACGCTTCCTCTGGAAGATATGACGGCACGCCAAGCCCTTGAGTATCTCTTTGACTTACGTGAGCGTATATAAAAACTTTGTATATCCGAAGTTGGAATTTCGAATTTCCAACTCGAACCTTCGAACATCGATTAAGGGGGAGTAACTTATGTTTAATCGAGTGGGTATTGATGTGGGTGGTACCTATACTGACGCAGTCTTAATTAACAAGGGTCGTATTTCAAACACAGCAAAGGTACCCACCCAGTCTGAAAACTTAGTTGAAACCCTTATGAATGCTTTTGACCTGTTAAAAATACCTGATGATCAGACCATTGATCAGATTACTGTAAGTACCACCCTTGTCACAAATGCAATTCTCCAAGACCGAATTCCTCCCGTCGAATTACTCTTATTCTCCGGGAATGGTATGAAAATCGATGCGCTCCCTTGGCCAGTCAGCTACCAAGAGCTTAGTGGGGAAATGGATTTTCGAGGTAAAGAAGTTGAGCCCCCTAATCTTGCAGAGTGGGATGAACTCTATCCTTCATTGAAGGATAATTTTGGGCATGTCGCTATTGTGGGCAAGTTCTCCCACCGAAACTGT
>JADQBO010000454.1 GCA_016278585.1 Desulfosporosinus sp. | reverse complement strand
TTGGGTGCAGGTAAACCCTTGTCCCAACTGCCTCGGCGAATGCCGAGAGTCTATAATAAAGTAAGGAGGCGCAATAAACGCCCCCTTACTGGTTATATTTGTCCTAAAATCCATGGGATTTCTCTAGATGTTCGGTGCCTGAATATCTATCTTCTTACCAATATCTTTAAACTCGAGTGTCATCGTCATAGGTTCAGACTTAGCTTTATCTTTAGCTTCAATAGCCGCTTTAACCAGTGTTTTATCCGACTTTCGAATGTAAAGTGTATACTGGAAATCGGTCCAAAATACCTCCATCATTTGATTCTGTACACTAGGCTTTAATTGACATACCCAAACTTTGTCTCCGTTAACTTTCTCTTGACCGCTAAGCATCACCTCTCCAAGTTCTTTCATTTGTAGTGAGGATAAGGGGTTTAGCTCCGCCAGAAAGACTTCCTGGGCTGCTGGAGCATTAGCAAACCGAATCCACTTTTTGCTAAAAGGATCTTTACTATAGGTAGAATCACCGATTTTAATCATTTCAACTTCGCTCCCGACCAGCTGACCCAAGATTCGAGTGTTCTCACCGTCCTTTTCTCCTAGAATCTGAGTGAGTATGCGATCTTTTCCCTCGACCCATTGATGTTGAGTTAGACTGTAGCGAAAAGAGGTCGCTGCGTTCAGTCGCTCTAAGCCATACGTGACTAATTTAGTGGGCTCTGGCTGCCAAAAATAGCGTCCAAGAAATACCCCTATCAACACGATGCTGATTCCGATGAGTAACCATACTCCTCTTTTCTTCATCACATGCCCCCCTGGCGGAGTTCTTACCCTACTTATATGTAAAATTAGCTTGCCCTATTCCACCTATACCAAAGCGTTAAAACTTTCCTAAAAGCACAAGTGAAGAAAAGTCAAAAGCACCCGCTAAGCAGATGCTTTGATCCGTAAACCCTTTTTATGGTTAACATGGATAGTTTTTCCCTTATTTTACAATAAGTACTGAGCATTTTGCTCCGTGAAGCACTTTTTGACTTACACTACCTAACAAGGAACCGACAATAGACCCATAACCATGACTTCCCATGACGATCAAGTCGATATTCTTATCTTCAACTTCTTTTATGATCACATTTGCTGGTTTCCCTTCTATCTTTTTCTTGACCAAGGGGGTATTACCAATATCGACTCCCTCAAGTGTAGCCTTAAACGCATGCTTACTTTCTTGTTCAATCAGTTCCGGCGAAATGATATAACTGTTAACACTAGAGTCATACGGAATCGGCATCTGCATTGCGAATAATAGTTCTACTTCCGCGTTAAATTTCTGAGCAAGCTCCAATGCCTTTTTAAACGCTCGCTGTGAGTATTCAGAACCATCTGTTGCTACCAATATTTTCTTCATTTTAACCCAACCTCTCCAAATAATTATTAAAACCTATGTTTCTTTCGTCGTCTGTTACTTTTCTGAGTAACTGCAATTGTTTAAGCGCTTCACATATAAATGTTATTCTTTTGTCCCACTCCCTGTCAGTACAAGCTTTAGACGTCAATTCAAATGCCCCCTTGGATCTATTGTTTTCCTTTCAGACATCCCATCTTTACCTTGTGTTACTGAGGTTCGTTATGGATTACCACTTGCTTAATAAGCTAAACGTTTTACATATCCAAGGCGATACAATGATTGAGTCCCAATGTTCCATCAGTATTGGGGTATGTCTTTCTACTAAAGATAATAACAAAAAAAAATGTAATTATTATGACATTTTTCTTGTATTTAGAATCTATTCTTTTCACAAGATTTAAACTAAACATGTTTCTTTAGTATGGCTTTACTTCCAGTTTTTTATCCCTATCCTAGATATCTGGTTCCTTTCGGTGAGGAACAAATCTGACGATCCGTCCCCCCTTTGTGAATTCCTCTAAGACTTTTTCGAATACGTTGTTACTTATTTTATAAATTCTCTTTCCACTTTGAATGGAAATCTTTATAATAAAATTTATGGTCTTATAATAATCTTTACGTTTCCATATCAATATTAGATATAATAAGGCTGCATTGAGTATGAAACGCTGAATTTGTTAAGACAATAACGAAATACCGAAATATCGAGGGTGATATAAAAGACAAAGGAAAAAGCTTACGATTTTCTTAGGTTAGGAAAAGAATGACAGAGAAGGGGCTAGGAGAATTGTTCGCCTTACATGTCGATTGGAAGTCCAAAAGTGAATCTAAAAAAGATTCCATGGCCTAAAATCTTCATCTAGAGGAGAGACTGGGGCGGAAGTCATTGACTTTAATGTTTATTATGTTAAATTCAATTATAGGATTGGTTAATATATATTTAAACATGTCTTTATAGGTTCTATGACTAAATTACGCTCAGCAAAAGACGTCCGGACGGGCAAAGAGGGTCTCAAAACAGTCGCCGATCTCCAACCCAGGCTTAGTCGTCCCAGATTTAACGTTACCCGATCTCGATGGACTGGACTCTTGTTACATAATCGGGTCAACAAGGGATGCATAAGATTAAGCTCACCCTTAACAGAATATGAGATTGAAAAAATATGGCGATCAACGCAGGTAAAGTGATGACCAAAAGTTATTTACTTCGTACTGTAGGGGGGCCTTCTTATGAGAAAGAAAGAAGTGCAGTACTTACGAGTTTATATTGGTCAGATCAGACGAAAGTTGGAGCGCGACCCATCCCCCGCCCACAGCATATAAACCGGAACCAGGGTTTGGATATCGTTTGCTATAATCCAACCTCCTCCCTAACTTGGATGAAACAATCCCATTATTTTTGGAGTATATTAATAGCTCGTCCAATCAGGTGGGCAGGCAGTAAGAAAAAAATACTTTGAGAGTAGGACCTAAAATGAACTATCGATTAATTGAGAGTGTATTAGGACGGTTATTATTGGTTTACGCAGCAATTATGGGTATCCCTTTCATTTGGGGACTTTTTAAAAACGAGCCCACCACTATACCTTTTCTCATTACGATTACTCTTACAGGTGTGGTTGGCTTTTTTCTCTCTTATCATGGCCGTAAAGAAGGTCGCATGGGGATTCGTGAAGGGTTTGCCATTGTATCTGGAGCTTGGATTTTGACCTCGCTTTTTGGTGCATTTCCACTTTACCTCTCCAATGCCGTGCCCACTTACCTGGATGGGGTATTTGAAACTGTTTCGGGTCTAACCACCACAGGCGCAAGTGTTATTTCCGATGTCGAGGCCCTTTCGCAAAGCTTATTACTATGGCGCAGTTTAACCCATTGGCTAGGAGGCATGGGTATTATTGTTTTGTTCATCGTTTTCTTGCCAAAGATTGGTGCCGGGGCAGTGCAGCTGTTCAACGCTGAAGTCCCTGGTCCAATGGCGGAAAAAGTATTGCCACGGATTAGGGATAACGCCGCTAGGCTCTGGCAGATTTACTTAGGATTTACCCTATTACAAATAGTCTTGCTAGGACTCGCAGGAATGTCCTGGTTTGACTCCATTAACCATTCCTTCGCCACTATGGCGACAGGGGGTTTCTCTACTAAGAATGCTAGTATTATTTATTACGACAATGCTTTAATCGAATTCATTATTATAGTTTTTATGATTATCGCCGGGGGGAAACTTTGGACTGTATTTCATAGCTTGGAGCCGTGGTTTAAAGCATATCTGGAAGGATACAGAGTTTCGAATTTACTTAGCAATTATTACTGTTGCAACCCTACTCATCTCACTAAGTTTATGGCTAATAGAGGGTGCACTTATTTCCTCGTTACGACAAGCCTTGTTTCAGGTGGCGTCTATTATGACCACTACTGGGTTTGCTTCGGCTGATTCTGACCAGTGGCCTTCATTCGCAAAAATTATCTTGTTTTTTATTATGTTTATTGGCGGGTGCGCTGGATCAACTGCTGGAGGTATTAAGGTCGCTCGATTTATCCTCTTGGTAAAACTTTGTTGGGCTGAACTTAGAAGAGCTATCCACCCTCGCGCCGTGATGAGTATTAATTACGGGGGTAAACAGGTCGACCCGCTTATGCTTAATACCGTAGCGGTCTTTTTCTTCCTCTTTATGGCCATTTTCGCTATTGCAACAATATTGCTTTCTGCCACAGGCCTAGAGCCATTTGATGCAATGAGTGCTGCAGTGGCTACCCTTGGTAGTATTGGTCCAGGTTTTGGGGTCGTTGGGGCTACGACCAACTATTCCTCGGTTAATGCTTTTGGTGAAGTAATCTTGATCCTTTGTATGCTACTTGGCCGTTTAGAACTTTTCACTTTACTGGTAGTGCTCCAACCGGAATTCTGGCGAACTCGTAAAAACTGGTAGGCTTATCTCAAAAAAACTTAGGGAAAACAGGGGGACAGGTGTAATGTTTTGAAACATTACACCTGTCCCCCTGTTTTTACCCATGTCCCCTGTTCCATATGTTCTATACAAAGAACCTCAATAAAATACAATACGTTATCTCTTAAATGATCTTTTCATATTCCTGCTGAATAATTTTTGCCAGAATATCAGCGGTTTGTTCACGAGAACCTAACTGTTCTTTTGAGAGGCAAAAGTTAACATTCCTTTCATCAAGGTCCAGATCATCGATTGCACTGGCGAAGAATCCTTTAGCCTTTTTATCAATCTGCAGCATAATATTAATTCTATCCTCTTGTGCCTCAAAGTAAACTTCAAGTTCATCAAGTTTCCCTTTAAGTAACTTAGTTGGGACATACTCAAACTTCTGGAACTTACCATTGTAGGATCCTGATTGGGCCTTAGACCTAAAGCCTAGTAATCCTATTGCATCAAGCAAGCACTGAACATGATGGTTTGGTCTTATGGTAATCTGATCTATATCCTTTGCATCAACTGCATTTGGTATATCCAAATTTGTCTTAAATTGGTATTTGGTATAAGGCGTTGATATAGGGATATTATATGGAAGCATAAACTCGATCGGGATACTGATTTCAGGTGAATTTGCCTTAACCTCTAATTGACTAGCAACCACCCCGCTAGCTATTTCCTGATGTACGTGCCTTATTTCGTCCCCCGCTTTGTATTTTGAGAAAACTTCTAAGGCAATCGATATTTCCGCAATAACTTGATCTATTGACCCACCACTCACATAGACTTTCCCACTTACTACACCACCAACTTCTACCGAATCGTTATCAATTTCGAAGTTTACCTTCGAACCGTCGATGCCTAGGCCAGCTAGAATTTTTTTGAACATATCCGATACCTCCAATTCGTATTTACATCCTATATATGCTGAACTTTCCCGTACGAGGTTCCTACCTGTGCCATTCCCCTCATACCTATAAATCTATACAAATATCAAGTTGATTTCAAGTTCTACTTTCTAACTTATTGCGTCTTGAACCATAAAAGCATAACTTCATTCGCAGAAATTCGATGAAAAAAAACGAGCCGATCAAGCTCGCTAGAATTGCATTATGACTGAGAATAGCTATAGATTTTCTCTAAAGCTTTATTTTCACAAAATGAACGGAAGAACTAACCCTGACAGCTAGTCTATTACTATCAGGGACAAGAAGGAAAGTCGGCCTCATTATAAGCATGCTTATGCCCATATTCAAAGGTTGTAATTCCCCTGTGACAATGGATATGGCCTCCACTAGGAAGGTGTATGGCAGGTCCAGTTTCACCTCCATAGTAATGAACG
>JADQBO010000192.1 GCA_016278585.1 Desulfosporosinus sp. | reverse complement strand
CTTCCGATCTGTTGAGGCTAATCTGGCCTTAGGATTTCCAGAAGACCTACGAGATTACGGCGTAGGTGCTCAGATATTAGCTGACCTTGGAATATCCAAAGTGCGTTTAATGACCAATAATCCACGAAAAATTGTAGGTCTAGAAGGGTATGGCTTAAAAGTAATAGAGCGTGTTCCTGTAGAAATATCATGTAAGCCAGAAAACACTAAATATCTTTGTACCAAAAAACAAAAGATGGGACATTTTTTAACAGGAGTTCATTAAAAGGTTGTTATAGGGGTTAATTAAGGCTATTTGTCATATAGAAAGGATGTTTAACAATGAAAACTTTAGAAGGTAATTTAATAGCTCAAGGTTTAAAGATCGGAATTATTGCGGCACGCTTTAACGAATTTATCACAAGCAAATTAGTAGGTGGGGCAATTGATGGGCTTCACCGACATGGGGTACTTGAAAACGACATTGAATTAGCTTGGGTTCCGGGTGCCTTTGAAATTCCCTTAGTAGCACAAAAGATGGCACTTTCAAAACGCTATGATGCTGTAATTTGCCTTGGAGCCGTTATTCGTGGGGCCACTCCTCATTTTGATCTTGTCAGCAATGAGGTCAGTAAAGGAATTGCCCAAGTCGGCTTGCAAACCGGAGTTCCTGTTATTTTCGGGGTTATAGCAACAGAAAGTATTGAACAAGCCATTGAACGAGCGGGAACAAAGGCTGGAAACAAAGGCTTTGATGCTGCTATGACTGCTATCGAAACCGCAAATTTGCTCAAGTCATTTTAATAGTTCAATAATATTAGAGAGTATATGGATGCAATGATACTGTGAATTAGTAAGTTATGGAGGATTGTCCACTAAAAAACTCCTTGTCAAATTGCACAATCTTTATTAAACTCATATAGGTGGTTGTGTCTATATTTAACAAGGAGTTGAGTGTTATGACTTCAAACATTAGCGCCCTTGACAAGGAAACTAGCATGCTTGAAGCAGCACGCTCAGGCAATAAACAAGCTTTAAATGAGATCATTCAACATTATGAACCTGAGGTTCGAATAATTGCGTGTAAATATTTTTTACCTAGGGCGGATTATGATGACCTGATACAAGAAGGGCGAATTGCTATTTATCGAGCCATAATGTCCTATGACAAACATTCAGAGATCCCCTTCCTTCATTTTTTAAGAATGGTCATTAAACGTAAACTCATTGACAGTTTACGTAAGTATACTCGGCAGAAACACTCTAATCTTAATCAAGCCTATTCCCTTAATAGCCTTATTTCTGAGTCAGAGGAAACTAGCTTTTTAGACCTATTACCAAACGCTGAGGATCCGGCCTCGAAAGTTATCGCTAACGACGAAATTCACTCAATGATTCAAGACCTTAATAAAAACTTATCAAATCTTGAGCGTTTAGTCTTTGAACACTATTTCATTCACGGGTTTAAACAGCGTGAGCTATCCGAGCACTTGGGACTTCATCCGAAGTCATTGGACAATGCAATTCAGCGTATTCGTCATAAAACAGCACTTTACCGATCTCGCAAACAAGCTGCAGGTTAGAAACCTTTGTCTAATTTCACGTTTATAGGACACATAAATAAAGAACCGGGAATTAGATTATCCCCGGTTCTTTATTTATGCTTGAATTAGGCTATTCCACCACTTTGATTAATTAATTTACTGACCTTACCATGGGCACTAGTCGCTTCATTAGCTAAGCGTAAGTAAATATCTCTTAAATTCGCATTGTGAGCACGAGTAGCTAGAGTCATATACCCCACTGTCGCAGCCGCAGCGTCTTTTTCGTAATCATAAAGCATATCTAAATCCGTAAATTGCGTCATTGTGGAATCCCCCTTTCTATTGAAGTTCTACCATTCCTTTTTTGAAATATCCCAATACATCTTCTAAACCTTTAGCCTGTTCTTTAAAAAATCCCTTAACGGCAGGGTCTTTAGCCATTTCATTATACAATTGGCACTTTTTCATTGCAGTTTCGTTTTCAATCACACTTCGGGTTAACATGCCTTGGTCGAGGATTTTCTTCATTTCCATTTCATTCAGTTGCATCTTAAATCCCTCCTTTTATAACTAAATTTACATAACAGTTTCAGGATGTGTAAAATAACCTTAAATTATTCACAGTAGGGAATAATTCTTACAAAGTATGTTAAAATATGTACTTAACTAGACAGGTAGGATCTCTATGAGTTAAACTGGAAAGAAACAAGGAGCAGTTTCACGTATGTCGTCGAATATAATACATATCTTGGATTTAAAAGAGATGGAGGTAATATAATTTGGAGACGCCAAATTTTAAGCGAGGTTTCCGTGGATATGATTCGGATGCAGTTGACCAAGCCTGGGCTGAAACAGATCGTCAATTATCTGAAGCAAATGCTGCCAACAAAGAACTACGTTTACAAATTAATAGTTTAAGGGAACAGAATACAGAATGGGGAAATCGCCTTAAATACTATGAACAGATCGAAAAGGAACTACGGGATGCCCTTCTAAGTGCCCAAAGAATTGCAAACCAAGTCAAAGACGATGCCTTAATACAAGCAGAAGCGCTTATGGAATCTGCCCGTAGTGAAAGTGAAACCTTACTAAGTGAAGCAACACGTCTTTCAGAGTCAAAAGAACTTGAAGCAGACACAATGCTCATCGAAAAACGGATGGAAATTGTCCAACTCGAGGAGCAAATACAAGGATTAACTGAGCAAAAAACAGATCTTCAAACCCAAGTAGATCAGGCCATCGCTTATTTAGAAATGGCCAAGGCATTATTTTCATCTGAGCAATCTATCAATAAAGAACCATAAAATTATTCATAAAATGTTCTAATTTATATACGAAATACAAGAGCACTTATTAGGACGAGCACAACAAGAAGGATGACCAAAAGATGGACCTGGGAAGTTTGTAAGGAGGCCGAATCGGATGCATGCTGCACTGATTCGGCCTCCTTAATAGTTTCCTCCTCTAACTCATCTTCCTTGTCAAGGAAGATATTTAAGGACTCTTCTATTAGTTGGAGTGCTGCTTGGCGTAAAACTGTGGGGACATAAAGATCTACCCCAGTAGGTAGTCCATAGGCTATCTTTAAGAACGCTCCGGCATCAGGATAATGTTTGATCGCCGGAACGCCCTCCTCATTAAGAAGTCCAATGATAATATCCGCCTCATAATCGTGCATAACGCCCCAAAGATAACTCCAGTTTTCCCCAACCATCTATACTTCACTTCCTTTATCCATAGGTCTTCTCAGTCGTAGTTTAGTTTAGTTTAGTTTAGTTTAGGTTAGGTTAGGTTAGTCCATATTCTTTCCAACGCTGGTTGACAAGGTTTACGGTCCCCTCATCTGGGATCACTTCTCCAGGATAACCCGGCTTCATTCGCGCATCAATTAGAAGAGGACCATGATATACCAACCTATGTTGTCGCATCTCTGTCGCGGCATAGATATCATGAGCAGGATCAAAACGAGTAAAAACTTGCCAGAGAAAACCAGCAGGTTCTGAGGCGAGGGTAATATCATTTACCAAAATCGCTAGAGGCCAATCCTTGAGCATCTCATTTTGGTGGAGAAGCTGTAACACGTGATTGGCCAACTCTGGCGAACTATCAAAAGAAGGAGCCTCGATGAGTAAGCACCCTGCACAGAAGGGCTTGATCCCATAAACTCCGGGTAATGTAACTTCTGCCACTTGGCGCGGCAAGTCCCTTTTAGAGGATCCTAACCCAAGCATTATGGCCTTACTTCCGTGATTTAGACGACGACCTGTGTAATCCAACGTATCCATGGATGTTTCATTCAAGATTAAAAGATCAGATTCCGGTTCAAAGCGAGCTAGAACCGTTTCTAGGAGATTTCTAAAATCTTGTAAGTCTAGCTGAACATCCGTGATGATTAAGAACTTGGTCAGAGTAAGCTGCCCTTCCCCTAAGATACGGAAAGCATGAGCCAAGGCTTCGCGATGATAACTCTCTCGTACAATGGCAGCTGCCAAAGCATGAAAACCAGTTTCAGCATACGTCCAGAGTGATTTAACTCCTGGCATAACTACTGGAAACATCGGGGACAACAATGATTGTAAATACTCTCCAATAAAATAATCTTCCTGACGTGGTTTTCCCACAACCGTAGCTGGATAAATCGCATCCTGTCGATGGTAAACAGTATGTACATCGAAGACCGGGAAATCATGGGTTAGTGAGTAATAGCCATAATGATCACCAAAAGGCCCTTCTGGCTTGCGGACATGAGCAGGCACCGTTCCACATATGGCAAACTCAGCCTCGGCAATCAGAGCGTGGGAATGCATAGGGACATTGACTAGATTTAGCTTTTCTCCCATTAAGAAGGAGGTAAAAATAAGCTCGGGTAACATTTCAGGGAGAGGAGCTATGGCAGAAAGAACCAAAGCCGGCGGGCCCCCTAAGAAAAGAGTCGTGGGGAGGTCCTGTCCTAAACGCTCTGCTTCATGATAATGAAATCCTCCACCTTTATGAATCTGCCAGTGGATGCCAGTTTGTTTAGAGTCATAGATTTGAATACGGTACATTCCTAGATTATGTTCTCCTGTAGTGGGGTGTTCTGTATAAACTAAGGGTAGTGTGACAAATGGTCCACCGTCTTCAGGCCAACTAGTTAATACTGGAAGTTTGGTTAAATCCACGGAGCTTTCCTTGACTTCAAGGACTGGAGCATGCTTTGAACTAACTGTTCGCAGTCCACTCTTAACCAGTGAAAGCATCCAATCTTTTTCCTGCCATAATATAGATGGTTTCGGTGGTAGTAATCGATGTAGTGCAGAAACAGCACGTTGTACTGTTTCCTCAGGCCTTGGTCCAATGGCCATGTCCACACGCCTACGCGTTCCGAATAGATTTGTGACCACAGGAAAAGGGCTTCCTTTTACTCGCTTAAATAATAAGGCAGGCCCTTCTTCCTCGATGACGCGACGATGTATTTCTGCTAATTCAAGGTATGGGTCAACCTCTGTTTCAATCTCCACAATTAGTTTCTCCCGACGAAGGGTTTCAATATAATGTCGTAAATTTACGTGCATAGTGTCACCTCTTAATAAAATTAACCCGTACTCAGGGCAGCTAACGCAGCGAGCGTCAGAGTTTCACAATGACAAATTATTTGTTTAAGTTCCTCAGGGCTAAGATGATCTGAATGTATTCCTGCTGTTAATACAACTGTGCATTGTAGTTGACGTGCTAAGGCAGCGGCAACCGTACGTGCAACGTCGACATCTTTATGGCTAGGCACTGGCGTGATATAAAGATCTGCGCTCCACCCTTCCCCTTGAAGACTCGGACGAGGGAGTGCTAGGACTACTCCTCCAACATGAGGTTTTTCCCCGCCTATTAGAAGTCCATTAATCCCATCGCCAGTATCCAGAAGGGTTAATGAAATCTGACAACGTCCTTCCCCTTCTTGGCCTTGCCAAATTGGGAGATAGATAGGTCTCTTATCGGACATGTTCATTCTCCTCACTTTACTTTTCAACCTAGCTAACTACATTATACATATAGTCTTGTACATAAGCCAAGTTTTAGGGGAACTTCGTACACTTGAACTCGATTTAGCTAAAGCAAAGAACTCCCCCCACTATATAGAAGATAGGGAAAGAATTGATTAGAGGTAACACTGAGGATATATCAAAAAG
>JADQBO010000259.1 GCA_016278585.1 Desulfosporosinus sp. | reverse complement strand
TTTCGAGAACTATACAATTTCTACGAAGTCGTTATTTTTAAGTAAAGCAGCGTTCGCTTCATCGATATCGATATGCATCTCAAGTTTGTAGTTATCGCTAACTCGGACGAGCATTTCATTATAAACCAACCCTCGAGCTCCGGGTACTTTGACATTAATCCGCTCTTTATTCTTAACGCCGAATCGAGTGGCATCCTTAGGATGCATGTGAATGTGTCGAGCAGCAATGATCGTACCTTTTGGCAGGGTAGTTGATCCAACTGGGCCCACCAAGGTAAGGCTCGCTGATTGGGCTAACTCACCAGAATCTCGGATTGGAGCATTAACCCCCAGTCTTATTCCATCGGCAACGGAGATTTCTACTTGAGTCTCCTTACGAGCTGGGCCAAGGATTCGAACATTTTCGAGGATCCCTTTTGGTCCGATGAGGGATATCTTTTCTTGATAGGCATACTGTCCAGGTTGAGACAAGTTTTTAAAGATCTTAAACTGATAATTACTACCAAATAGTTTGTTCATATCTTCTTGTGAAAGATGAACATGGCGATTCGATATAGCTACTGGAATTTTTTTTGTTCCACAGTTATCAGACAATTGTTTGATAACCTCTTCTGTGATCAGGGCAACGAGCTGATTTCTATCCAAGTCCATCTCCACCTTTAAATAATGCCAAGATTAACAGAGTTGTAACTGTTTAAGGACTTGCTTGACAACGTCAGCAATGTCATCGGATTTAAGTTCACAGGAACTTGTATTATTGGTATCTAAAGAGGGGGTTAAACTGCTAGTAGCCTTTGTATCTAAGGTTACTTTTTTAGTTCCATAGGCTAAGCTTTTAACATTGATTAGGTGATGAGGTCCTAAGTTTTCGGAAATGCTACTTCCACCCCAAGTTCCACACCCTAGAGTTAAGGAGGGCAATAGACCCGTAGTAGATCCTATACCTCCAAGGGCGGAAGGGGTATTGACTAAAATACGATTGACGGGTTTCTTAAGAAATTCCCGAATGATTTGATCATCTTGGCAATGAATGGAGAAGGAGTGTCCGATACCACCTAGTTTTAAGAGCTCAATGCTTAGGAGACAGGCGTCATGCCAATCACTTACTGTATAGAAACCTAAAACTGTGGTTAGTTTCTCGTAGGACAGAGGATAACTCGGTCCATATCCATCCAATGGAGCAATTAAAACTTTAATATCTGCAGGGACGCTAAATCCAGCTTTCAGGGCAATCGTTTGTGGGGTTTGGCCGACTAAAGCAGGAACCATTCCGCCCTTAGGATTTATCACGACACTGCTAACTTTTTTCACCTCTTCTTGAGAAAGGAAGTAGGCACCTTGATTTTTTAATTCTGCGATAATTTGATCTTTAACAGGCATATCTGCGATGATCGCTTGTTCTGAAGCACAAATCATCCCATTATCAAAGGATTTACTGGTGATAATGTCGCAAACGGCTTGTTTAATATCGGCACTTCGTTCAATAAAGACGGGCACATTACCAGGACCTACTCCGAAGGCTGGCTTACCTGCACTATAGGCAGCTTTCACCATGGCTGACCCACCGGTTGCAATGATCACGGAAACATCGTTATTGTGCATGAGTTCTTCGGTTGCCTTCATAGAAGACTTGGAAATACACCCTACTATTCCATCAGGAGCACCAGCTTTTACCGCAGCATCGTTGACAACTTGAGCAGCGGCAAAACTACATTTCCCAGCACTGGGATGAGGGGAGAAAACGATGGAATTGCCTCCCTTGATCGCACAGATGGCATTGTGAATGACTGTCGAAGTGGGGTTCGTAGTTGGAGTAATGCCCACAATGACGCCTACAGGAACGGCGGCTTTGATAACCTTTAATTCAGGATCTTCACTGATTATTCCAACGGTTTTTATATCTTTAATCGCAGCATAGACTTCTCTTGAGGCGAAAAGGTTTTTGGTAATTTTATGCTCAACGATTCCGTACCTTGTTTCTTCAACGGCCAGACGAGCGAGGGCTTCAGCGTTTTCTTCAACGGCGTTTACGATAGAGACTAAAACTTTATCAATATCTTCTGCGCTAAAACCAGCTAACGTTTGTTGAGCTTCCTTCGCTTTTCTTACCAAATCTCGAGCTTCTTGAATAGAGGTCAAATCATAATCTAAAGTCAATCAGGATCATTCCTTTCGAGTGATTCGAAGATGATGGACGGTCTCTTTCTATTAGGTAGATTTCTTGGTGGCACGGGAACCTCTACTTACTTTTTTTCAGGTTGTCCGCCATCCTTCGGAAGGATCATTTCAACATCACTATGGGGTCTGGGAATAACATGAACTGATTTTAATTCTCCAACACGCTGAGCGGCAGCTGCACCGGCATCTGTAGCAGCTTTAACGGCCCCAACATCCCCACGAACAATCACAGTGACTAAACCGCCACCTACTAGAGTTTTACCAATTAAACGAACATTTGCTGCCTTAACCATAGCGTCAGATGCTTCAATAGCACCGATTAGACCTTTAGTTTCAACCATTCCTAATGCATCTTGTTGCATAAGCTTAACCTCCTTAATTCTAGTAGATTGAAATTGTTACTTATCAATGAAGAACATTTCAATATCGGTATGTGGTCTCGGAATAACGTGGATGGAGATCAATTCGCCAACACGTTGGGCTGCAGCTGCGCCAGCATCTGTGGCAGCCTTAACCGCTCCAACATCTCCACGAACCATAATGGTGACTAAACCCCCACCTACGAGAGTCTTACCAATTAAACTGACATTGGCTGCCTTAACCATGGCATCAGCCGCTTCGATAGCACCGATTAGACCTTTTGTTTCAATCATTCCTAAGGCATCTTGTTGCATTTTCAATAACCTCCTTATTTTTTTAATCTCATTTGGAAAGGATTTTTTCGACATCGGTATGTGGTCTTGGAATAACGTGGACGGAAATTAATTCACCCACCCGTTGCGCAGCGGCTGCACCGGCATCTGTGGCAGCCTTAACTGCTCCAACATCCCCGCGAACCATGACGGCGACCAAGCCTCCACCGACTAGGGTTTTTCCAATTAACGTTACGTTAGCAGCTTTAACCATGGCATCAGACGCTTCAATCGCCCCGATCAGTCCTTTAGTTTCAATCATACCTAAGGCATTATCCATAAATAATTCCTCCTAAAATTTATTTACTTGTAGATGCGACATAGAATAGTTTTACGGCGTGAGATGTTGAGAACGTGACCTTGGTGTCAGAAGGGATGTAAAGTGTATCACCTGGTTTACAGATATACGCCATACCGTTCACACTACATTCCAAGGTACCCTCGACAATATAATTGAGCTCATCGTGTTTGATAAGGGTAGAATAGCTTGTAGCTTCAAGCATCATAAAGCCTGCCGAGACATTTGCACTTTCCCTTGAGTTCAATAACTCTTTAATTTTTACTTTGTCTTGGGGATTACCGGTGTCATAGTTCTCTAATACGACACTGTCTCCTTTAACGAGTCTTAGTCCGCAAGGATCGACTTCTTTAATGAGTTGAGAAGGCTGGTTCGATAGCTTAAGACAAGCCATCACTTCTCCGACGATTTTGGCGACTATGGCCGGATCAAGGGAAGAGAAAGGTAGCGCTGCTGGATCACAAGAACTTTGTATTTCCTTTTGTAAGTTAGCAGGGGCGGAACCCGTGGTGATCTGGATACCTAGGTCCTTAGCTATATCGGTTGCTGAAGGAGTAATAATACTGTCTCCTTGAACATAAAAGGTGGATTGCTGGTTTTCAGCTACCCTTTTGATATCGGCAGCAGTAATTAAAGTTTTCATTAATCATGTCACCTCCCTTATCTTTGAACAAATAGGACAGAATTCAGCAAAGACATTTCTTTAAATTATAGTGGGGGGAGGGGATAATAACCCTTTCGATCAGCATCCCTCGTTCTGAAGCTAAGACTACCCCAGCTTCTACCGATGAGGTTACAGAAGAAACGTCTCCGCTTAGAGTAACAAAGGATTTTCCACCAATTCCCATGCCGATTCTTATCTCGATCAAATCAACTTGACCTGCTTTAGCTGCAGTATCGGCAGCGACAATTAAAGAGGCGATGGAAAACGTCTCAATAATTCCTAAAGCTTGGATTTCTGAAACTTGGGTGGAGGAGGTGATCGCCTGGATAACTTGTGGATGAACACTGGGAAGGATAAAATCATCGAAGGCCGAAGTGGCACCGATACTCTTCCCAGCATCCACAGAACTTTGGACTGCAGCAACATCGCCGCTGATCATGATAATATACTTTCCAGGACAAATAGGTTTTGCTTCAAGAAGTTCGACTTGAGCCGCTTTGAGCATAGCATCGGCAGCTTCTATTCCTTTGGCGATGCTATTAAGTTCTACTAAACCTATGGCCTCCATCTTTGTTGGTCACTCCCTTCCATCGAGGAGATTACGATACGATCGGTTATCTCCTGGATAACTCCACTGATACTGGCATGAATATTAGCGCCTAAGGCCTTGTCAGGGATGACCGCAATCAGATCTCCTTTTTGCACCGGCTGTCCAACCTTTACGATGGATTGACTCGGAGCCCCAACATGCTGACGCAACTGGATCTCGACTCGATTCACTGGGTACTCTTCTTCAGTTAAAGGAGCATTCACGTTATAGCTTGTTAACCCCAGTCTGGAGATTAAACGTTTTACGGGGACTTTTCTGTGCTCTT
Source organism: Desulfosporosinus sp. (assembly GCA_016278585.1). Lineage (GTDB taxonomy): Bacteria > Bacillota > Desulfitobacteriia > Desulfitobacteriales > Desulfitobacteriaceae > Desulfosporosinus. Next base: position 1,033 of record JADQBO010000259.1, on the reverse strand, counting down.
GCATAGCATTAACCGATTGGTTAGTAGGAGGGGCATCGGGTTTGATTCCCATATTAGATAATTCGCGTTTGACCATAGAATTTACGGCCCGGGGCGAGAGTCCCATAATACAGGCGTATTGTTCACAAACTCCGCATTCAGTACACGCTAAGGCCATTTTCATCGTTTCTTCCTGCCCTTGAAGGTGTTTGATGGTTCGCATGATTTTGTGGGGCTCAAGATGATGTCCTAACAAGTAACGCGGACATAAATCGGTACAATATCGACATTGAATGCAGCTGACCTGAGCTTGTTTAGCGATTTTATCAAGGGTTAACATTCGTCTTTGAATGAGGGGGTGATTTAAGGATAAAACTATTAAGCCTTTGGTCGTTTTTGTGATGGGTTGATTTAAATCCTCAATGATTTTCCCCATCATCGGGCCACCTTCGATAACCTTCATGCCCTCTAAGTTTATTTGTCCTGCGATCTTTAAGGCTTCTCGCACAGAAGTTCCAATCGGTAATTTGAGTGTTAGTGGTTGAGGAACTTCCCCCGTAATCGTTAGATAGGTATCAGTAACAGCCTTTCCTTCTACGGCATCGGCAATATTAAGAAGAGTTTCTACGTTACTTACGACACAATCGACCTTAAGGGGAATTCCACCTTGAGGTACAAGTCGGCCTGTCGATTCATAGACTGTCAGGTGCTCATCTCCTGCCGGATAAAAATCACCTAGGATGTTAATCCGAATAGGCTTGCCGACAATTTCTTTTTCTAACGAAGTGATGGCGCCTTTATACTTACCTTTTAGGGCTATAATCCCTTCGGCAGCTCCGGTTGCCTTCATGACGACCTCTAATCCTCGGACCATTTGATGAGCCTTAACTTCCATGAGTTGCTGGTCCACTCGCAGAAGGGGTTCACACTCAGCTCCATTGACCACTACGGATTGAGCACGAGAAGCGACTTTGACATGAGTTGGAAAGCCCGCGCCTCCAGCGCCAACGACACCAGCTGCTTTTATTTTCTCAATTAGTTGTTCATGCATGAT
>JADQBO010000250.1 GCA_016278585.1 Desulfosporosinus sp. | reverse complement strand
GTTAATACTTTAGGTTTTAAGCGGAGCAGGGCGAGTTTCTCCACGATGCTTAGTGATACGATAAAGGGTGCTTCATCTCCTACAGCAACTCAAGGGGGGACGAACGCCATTCAAGTGGGTTTAGGGGCTATGCTGGGTTCAGTCGACAAAATTATGACTCAAGGAAGTTCTCAATCGACGGGCAAGACCACAGACCTTATGTTAGAAGGACCAGGGTTTTTTGTCATGGATAATGGTGGACAGACCGTCTATACCAGGGCCGGCGGCTTTGGCTTTGATCGGGATGGCCATTTAGAAGATCCCGCGTCTGGGGCCCGTGTGCAAGGCTATTCTTGGGGAGCAGATGATTCAACTCCGGTTAGCTGGTCGGGACCTGGTTATGGGGCTATTAAGTTTTCCCTGGGCGACTCTTTGCCTCAGGATAAGAATATGCCGATTAAGCCCGATAAAGTTCAGTTAAATGTTGAGAGTGATGCTGACCTTGCTGCTGGTGTCACGTATACGTTTATTAATACGGATACACCGGCAACGCTAGATGCACCACAATTTATTGGGGCTGGAAACATGACAATTGATGGGATGACACGGGTGGAAACTAGCCCCAAAGATGGTCAATTTACTTTCGATCCTAAAACTGGAAAGATAGAGTTTTCTGAGGGATATCAACGTCCTACTAACGCAGCTTCGGGAACCGCTTTGTATGTTAGTTACGTTGCTGGTGATCGACCCTTAACTATAGATGCTGCTAACAACAAGATTACCGTTGATCATATGCCCTCAGACGGGGCGCAGATCTATACTATGACGACGGATGATCCTCCAACAGCGCTTGAAAGTTATACAAAGGCCCCAAGTTTAGCTGAATTAAACGATGACCCTAATTATTATTGGGCAGAAAATACCAATGGCAAATATGTAATAACCTTTTCGAATCTTGCTGATCCCGCTAATTTGCCTACGGAAGATATAGATGGAGTAACTTTACCTGATTTTAGTGTAGGTTATGATTTTTTAAACTTACCTCGAACCCTAACCAGTTATAGTATTGATCAGACAGGGATTATTACTGGAGTATATAGTGACGGAAATACTTCTGCTACTCAGAAGATCGCTCAAATTGCCCTCGCTAAATTTTCCAATGATGCCGGCTTAAATAAACTGGGGGGCAACTTTTATACTACGACTAATAACTCAGGGGATGCTTCCATTGGATCTGCATCAGAAGATGGACGTGCTTCAATTATTTCATCAGCAGTTGAGATGTCCAATGTGGATTTATCCCAAGAGTTTACGGACATGATCGTTACCCAAAGGGGTTTTCAGGCTAATTCCCGGGTTATTACCGTTTCCGACTCGTTACTTCAAGAGCTTATTGACCTTAAGCGGTAGTGAGGATCTTTGAATTCATAAAGGCAATCTGGTATTTTATATAAGCTAATTTTTCGGTGGAGGGAAGACGATGCGCCTAACTTCAGAATTTCAGCTACGCGCTCAGCAACAAAGAGTGGATATTTTGGCTAATAATATTGCAAATATTAGTACGGCTGGATTTAAAGCAAGTGTAGTAAATCTTGCTGAGGCCTATGATGCTCAAGAAAAATCAGCTAATTTATCTTTATACGGGGGAGTTCCGGATGGGGCGGCGTTAGGAGTAGGTACAGGAAACTTATATCAAGGGAAAAGAATTGATATGTCGCAAGGAGTTTTAACAAATTCCAATAATACATGGGATTTGGCGATTGAGGGGCAGGGCTTCTTTCGGGTTAAGTCTCCTAATGGAGATATGGCCTATACTAGAGCGGGGATGTTCCAAGTAGACGCGGACGGGCGGATTGTGAATAAACAGGGATATGCTCTACAACCTGACGTGATGATCCCTCCCAATTCTAGTGAGGTTCAGGTTAAGCTAAATGGGGACATTCTTGCCGATATCGAGGGTGAACAAGACGTTATCGGTCAAATTACGTTAGCCAATTTCACAAACATAGATGGACTTCAACAAATTGGCAATAATCTTTTTCTGGAGACAGTAGAATCTGGACTGGCTCAGACGGGCACACCCGGTTTAAATAATTTGGGAGATGTTAAGTCAGGAGTCATTGAACAATCAAATGTTGATATAGCGACTGCCATGACGAATTTAATTCAAGCCCAAAGGGCGTACCAAATGGAGGCTCGGATGCTCAAACAAGGAGATGAATTGTCAGCTCTAGCACTTGCAATGAGGAGGTAGTAGAATGTCTGGATGGTTAGATAACTCTGTCTTGTCAGTTCTCGAAAAGGGCTTAAAGGCTTCGAGCTTGAGGCAAAAAGTTTTAGCGGACAATGTTGCTAACGTTGATACCCCTGGGTTTAAACGTTCGGATGTTGATTTTCAGCTGGCCCTTAATGATGCTTTAGGATCTGCCCTTTCACTCAAGACGACGGTACCAAAGCATATTACAAGGGTTGGGGCAGAGAATCAATCAATAGTTCAGACGGACCGTAGTACGAGCTTTCGTAATGACTCAAACAATGTAGATATTGACCGTGAAATGGCTAATGTAGCAGAAAACGGGCTGTATTACAACGCATTAACTCGGACTATTTCCTCACAATTAGGAATTCTCCGTATGGTTATTAAGTGACAAAGGTAAGGCGTAAGGAGGTAAGAAATGATTCGAGGACTATACAGTTCGGCCATGGGGATGCGTGTTAACCAGAAACAATCTGAGACAATTGGGGAGAACTTAAATAATGTTCGAAATCCTGGTTATAGAGAAGAACAAAACCTTGTGACATCATTTCCCTCGTTGCTTTTACAGAGGATCTCAGCTGGGAATGAAGCAGAAAACGTGCCAATTGGGGGAATGGGCACGGGTGTCGAAGCTAACCGTGTAGCGTTTAAGCTTGGTTCAGGATTAGTGTCGGAAACAAATCAGCCGACTGATGTGGCCTTAGTTTCAGAGGGCTTTTTTGTAGTAGAAACAATGGCCGGGGAACGGTTTACTAGAAATGGCCACTTTGAACTAGATGCAGCTAATCGACTTCGGACAACGGCTGGGAATCTTGTGCTGGGTGAAAATGGAGATATCGGACCACTGGGACCAGATTTTACAATAGATTATGATGGCACGATTAGGAATAATGGGGAGATTGTTGATCGGCTGAGGATTGTCGATATTGAGGGGACCCAATTGCAGCGTGAAGGGAAAACAACCCTTTACAATACGACCCAAATACCGATTCCAATTGCACGGGACGCTATCCTAATGCGACAAGGCGCGATAGAAGAGTCAAATGTCAATGTCAATGATCAGATGGTTAAGATGGTTGTGGCAATGCGTGCTTACGAATCAAGCCAAAAAGTATTACAGATTCAAGATCAAGCTCTAGAGAAAGCGGTTAATGAAGTCGGTAGAGTATAACCAGTAAGGTTAAATTCGTAGTGCAAATAAATGAAGAAAGAGTTGAATGTTGTTGGTCGGACAGGTCGTTATCTTTGCCTTAGGGAAAGAAGAATATGCAATGCCGATAGACGTTGTAAGAGAAATTACTCGTCTTGGGGAAGTGCGCTCGATACCTCAGGCCCCTTCATATGTACAAGGATTAATCAACTTACGTGGCGCGGCAATACCTCTCATCGATTTACACGTTCGCTTTGGAATTTCGGCTGTGGGAGAGCAAGATTTAGAAAGTGGACTTCTAGAGACGAATTCCTTCGCCTTAATCACAGAAGTCAATCAAAAATCAGTGGGTTTAGCGGTGGATAGAGTCTTAGAAGTACGGACACTGGATGATGTGGAGCCACCACCACCCTTGATAACTGCCCCATTTATTGGTGGACTAATTAACTTGCCAGATAGGATTATTATGCTTCTAGTTCCAGACTTTATTTTGGATAATACTGAGGTGCTCGGTTTAAGCGAGCTCGTCGCCCAGTAGTGGCTTTTAATCCTTATTAACCGTAGCTAAACAGAGTTTATAAGGGGGCTAGTGGTATGAATGCCGCCCAAATGTTTCTTTTAGTTCAATTACAACAGATGAATGCTTCTTGGCAGAATGTTCAATCGAATAGTTCCGGTTTTTCAGAATCTCAAAATAGTGATTCTAATAAGCTGCTTTTTGCAACGTTACTCAAAGCGGCTCTAGGGGAAGGTATGGCATCTTCCCAAGGGTTAGTGAATCAAGGTCATAATGATAATAATTCCACCCCTACTCGTAAGGTAAACTCTGAAAAGGTTGGTTCTCTGGACCATCTTATTTCATCCATGGCTCAAAAATATGGGATTAATCCGGATTTAATTCAGCAAGTTGTTAAGGCGGAATCAGGGTTTAATGCTAAGGCAACGTCCTCAGCTGGGGCTATGGGACTAATGCAGTTAATGCCTGGAACTGCAGCGTCATATGGAGTGCAGAATGCTTATGATCCGATCCAGAACCTTGATGGGGGAACGCATTTCTTAAAGGATTTGCTCGATCGCTTTAATGGAAATATTCCACTGAGCTTAGCCGCTTATAATGCTGGGCCGGGGGCTGTGGAAAAATACGATGGGGTACCACCCTATAAGGAAACCCAGGCCTATGTGCAAAAGATTATGGCTGGATTGAATCAAAAGAATTGGGAAGTGTAAGAATTAACTGCAAGGAAGGATGGTATCTTGGTGAAGAAATCCTGGTTGCTTCCTTGGCTGTTAGCAACCGCTTTATTACTCTTTTCCGTCTCATCTGTTTTAGCGGAAACTCCTGATACGAGTACAGGTTTAAAGATATGGCCTGCTAAGACAACGACAGAGGTTAATAAGGTCTGGACGATCTCGTTCAATGTCCCACTCTTGAGTACTAGCGTGAATAATGATGCTGTTTACGTCACCGATAGTAAACAAAAAAAGGTTGCCACAACCGTTAACCTGTCTCCCGATGGTCTCTCTTTAACAGTGAAACCGTCTAACGCCTATAAAGCCGGGGATTATAATTTATATATTACGGATGGACTTACCTCTCAGGCCAGTGTACAACTTAGTGAGATAATTATTGTTCCATTCACAGTGATAGTCCCTAATAAAGTAACAGTCCCTGTCACATATCCATCTAGTGTTAATCTTGTAGTTACAGTTAAAGATGATTTCAAAACTGAGTATACAAGTGATCTCTCAGGGTTTCTATCCCTTGAAGGGACTACCGGCAACCGTCTTGGTCCGTCTTCAAAGGATTTGTCAACAGGGAAGTATACTTTTTCCATATATGCAGATGATGATTATACCCTGAATCTGCTAAGTATTTCAAATGGAATTATGAATACTCAATCCATGAAATTACCCACTATTAAAGTGCCGATTATTAAAGTTCCATCAACAGGATTAACAGGAACCGTAAAACCAGCGGTGAAAACTGCGAATTTAGTGATTTCCTCCAAAGAAGGAGTAGAGGGCGGTAAATCCGGTTCTATCGGTGGAAGAATAACACAAGAACAGTATGGGGTACTTGTAACAGTATCTAATTCGTCTAGCACATGGACAACGAGAACTGATAACTATGGTGATTTTATATTTTATCTACCTGCTGGAAGTTACCAAGTGGCTGTGGATGGCTATGATGGTCAATATAAAAAGCATCGATTTAAATTGACGGTAACAGCAGGTCAAATGGCTTCCTCAATAGAACCTATAAATATAAAAGAACCGATAGGTACACTTGGTCTTAAGCTTGATCCGCCGTTAGTAGATTCAGGGTCTGGAGTCTTAAGTGGTATCGATACGACAA
>JADQBO010000119.1 GCA_016278585.1 Desulfosporosinus sp. | reverse complement strand
TTCCATAAGGGCAACCATTGAGGGTGTCGCAAAGACTTCAAGAAGTCCACTACCCATTGCTTTAGCAGTATTTAAGGCTGTTACAGTGGTTTGCGCCTGACCCTTCATTCCAACATATAAATTCAAAGCTAACACATCCTTGTCTATGAAATAGTACTATTTATGATATTTTAACACAAAACAGACAATAGCATTGTGAATTTTTCACAATGCTATTGTCTGTTTAACACTACCTTCTACATCCTGGCAATCCAAAAACCAATATATCCAACAACAACTATCGATACAATATGAAGGACCCACCATCCAGCGCGAAAAGTCCCCCACGTTCCTAAATTGATTCGGTCTCGTAAATCACCCATTAATACTCACCTCAATTCTTAGTTAATGATGTGCACCTTGTGAAATATCACTAAGTGCATCTCCCGCTTCATTAATATGAATTTTCTCAACTGCTAAATCACCTAATGCTAAAATACCAACTATGTTACCCTGATCTACGACTGGTAATCTACGGATTTGATATTTTGCCATTATGTGAGCTGCCTCATGAACATCTTGGTCAGAAGTCACACTGATAATCTCAGAACTCATAATATCCTTTGCGGATATACTTTTTACATCAACTCCATCCGCTACAACCCTAAGGACAATATCCCTGTCTGTAACGATTCCAATTACCTTCTTACCCTCGCAAACAGGCGTTGAACCCACATCATTATTTTTCATCAATTGCGCAATTTCTACAACTGAAGTACTCGGGGTAACAGAATCGACTTGACTAGACATTACGTCACGAACTTTCATACTATCCCATCCTTTATCGAATTTTGAATTGTCTTTTATGAAAATAGTATGGACAACTTAGCAGATTATATACATAATTTTCCTAAGAATAAATTTTCGGCTTTATTATGAAAAAAAACCCGTTTATAAAACGGTTTTTTTCATATACAAGTTCAAATATTGTAAAGGCCGATAATAAAAACTAAAATATCTTAAGGGTACAGGCATTACTGTGACTTTGCTCCCGAAACAATGGCTACGACACCACCCGCCAAATTATCAAAACGTGCTTCCTGCAATCCACACTCTGTAAAGATACGAACTAACTCTTCCTGAGCCGGGAACTCTCTAGTGGAGTCGTGTAGATATTGATAGGCACTTGCCTTTTTTGCCCAGACTTTACCCATTAAGGGCACGAGTTTTTCGAAATACAGCCAATATGCTTGTTTAAAGCCTATGAGCGACGGTCTAGCCATATCCAGTGATACAACCTTCCCTCCTGGCTTAACGGTTCGTACCATTTCTCTTAACCCCTGACGCAAGTCTGGTAAATTTCGCAATCCCCAGCCAACAGTCACTCCGTCAAATGAATGGTCCGGAAAAGGTAGCTCCATAGCATTTCCTTGAACAAACTTAATATGGCCTAGATTCGAGGTCCTTAGTAATGATTTCTCTGCTACTTCTAGCATTTTTTGCGAAAAATCCAACCCTGTCACGTTACCTTTTAAGCCAACGACACGTCCTAATTCCAAAGAAAGCTGACCTGTCCCACAGCAAACATCAAGAATATGCATACCAGGCTTTGCACCGACTTTTTGAACTGCCAAACGCCGCCATCTCTTATCCATTCCTAGACTCATTAGGCTGTTCATCATATCATAACGTCCTGCAATAGCATTAAAAGTCTCTTTCACATAAGAAGCCTTGTCTTTCCCTGCAAAATCCATTATAATCCCCTATCTATTGGTTTCTCATTTACACTAGTATTGACATTTCCTTAAATACTACCCTTAGATTAACATTTTGTCTAGGGAGTCGTTAATTAATATGAATCTTACGCCCATATTATTAATCTCCTTCTCTCAAGTAGTTTCTTTACACTAAGGGCCAGCTAAACGTTGCTTTTAACCCTTATTCTGCATATCCATAATATAAGCTTTTGTATTTACTTTTAAGGTCTACGTGACCAAGCACAAGAAACCATTTCTAATAGAAGGCTTTTGCAACTAAAACAAAAAGCCTTACACCATTAGCTTAAGTGGAAGGCTTTTCGAATTATAAATCCATCAAAGAATTTTTAACTTCAATTAGCGTTATTGATTAATTTTAAATGCTGAACGAATTAGGTCAAAGACCAGGTCTTCTATCCCTTCTAAGGGGCGAGGTTTCTTAGAACTTACCCAATCGCTGATTGCTGCATCTAATGTCCCGAAAAACATCTGTCGTCCTACTTTGACGTCAGCTAAAACTAATTCATTTTTTTGAATACCTTCCGACAGAACTTGTTCAATTAAATGAAAATACTCTCGCAGGGGCCCAGATATAGCCTCCCTAATTTTTGGGTCAGATTGCCTAAGTTCAATCTGAGTGACTATAGCTAGAGAACGATTTTCTTGCATGTATCTAAAGTGGGTCCGAATTATACAAAATAATCGTTCTTGAGCTGTCTGACACTCCACAATTGACTGACGAATCTCTTGAATAAATTTACCCATTCGATCTGAAAAAAGGCTGACTAAAATATCTTCTTTATTCTTAAAATACAGATAAATTGTTCCATCTGCAACACCAGCTAATTTAGCAATTTTTGATACTTGGCAAGTAAAATAGCCATATTCAGCAAAAGCCTCCGTGGCTGCATCTAAAATAGCATGATATTTCTCTTCACGGGGCTTACTCATTTGGTTACGAGCTCCCTTCTTTTAGCCTTCATAGTATACTCATATTACCCCAATGTAATACTTTACCATCATATCATAAATTCTGACTTTCTAACATCATTTACTATGGTTTTGACCCACCATTATTTGTCCTTTCTCCGTAAGAACCCAAAAAACAAACGTTTCGGACGAAAGAAACCCACACCCTTCACAATGATCACTGCAGCGATTTATTCCACGATTTGAATTACAAAATTGCCCGAAGAGCTCTCGACGAATATATCCCATATGCTCCATTTGTTCTAAAGCGCTTTCAAGTTCTCTTACTGAATAACCAACCTCTCTAGATAACTGTGTCATTGATAATGATTCCTTACGTGATAATACTTCCAAAATGCTTGTAAGCATATAAGTTCACCCCCAAAGGGTTTTTATTAAAGGCCAAGAACCTGTCCTCCCTGAAAAACGAGCCAGCCTATGATAAAACTAAGGATCAGATTATAAGCGACCCCAAAGCTCGTCCATCCCAAGCTCCTTGATTCCTTATAAGTCGTAATAACGGAAGCCAGACAAGGGATATAAAGCATGTAAACTACCAAAAAGGTGTATGCTCCTAGAGGAGTCATGGCCCCAGTCATGGCCTGAGCGATGGACTGTGAAGCATCTGCTGCAACACCATACAAAATGCCTAAGGTTGATAGTGTCGTTTCTTTCGCAGTAAACCCAAATACGATAGCAACCATAATTTTCCAGTCAAAACCTAACGGTTCTCCAATAAACGTTAACCAACCACCCATTTTCCCCGCCCAAGTGGCATTCATAGGAACCCCTTGCGGATAAGAGCTTAGGACCCAAACCACAATCGACGCCGCTAAAATGTAAGTCCAAGCCCTTTTTAAGAAAGAATACGTTTTTTGCCAGGTTGGCAACAGAACATTGCGTAAGGTCGGGATATGGTATGGAGGCAATTCCATGACGAAGGCGGAATGTTCCGTTTGCTTAACCACTCTTCTTAAAAAGAGTGCAGAAAACATCACAAGAATCATACTCAATAAAAGTAAGCTAACCATAACAAGGGCTCCACGCGAGCCAGGAAAAAACGCTGCCACAACAGCGCTCATAACTCCTAAGCGCGGAACACAAGGAATCAGCGGATTAATAAGCATAGTAATTAAACGATCTTTAGGATTTTCCAAAGTTCTTGTAGCCATAATGGCCGGAACATTACAGCCAAATCCTGATACCAAGGAGAAAAATGACTTTCCATGCAACCCCATAAGTTGCATAAACCGATCTCCTAAAAAAGCTGCACGTGCTAAATATCCACTATCTTGCATTAAGGAGAAAAATGCAAAGAAAATTGCAATCTGTGGAACAAAGGCTAAAACCGCACCTACCCCTGCAAAGATTCCGTCTCGTACCAAGCTTTGTAAAGCATCTGGCGCATTAATCTGCTGTAAAAAAGCCACAATTGCATCAGCTGACCAAGCCATTCCTTGAGATACAGCACCACCCAAAGGAGCACTAGCTACAAAAGAAAACCAGAACACTATAGATAGAATAACAAACATAATGGGATAACCCCAAAATGAAGAAAGAATCCATGAATCTAATATATCTGTGAACGTAGGTTTGGTAGGATTTTCATGTATTCTAATTTCTGGAAGTATTCTAGAAATATATTGATACTCGGCATCCGCAACAGCCATCTCGAACCGATCCTGGCTCCACCCTTCTGATTCATAAGCCTGGAGCAATTCAACTCCAGGCAAAGTTACTGTTTCTTGAAGTTCATATTTCACTGGATCTCCAGGATCACAGCAGGAATCCTTGCTCTTATCCCTTTGGGATAACTGTGGTATGCTCTTCCATGTTTGTCCGATTTCCGGATCTCGTTCTAAACGTTTCATAGCTAACCAACGTAATGGATACCTTGTTGCCCAAAGGGTATCCGCCAGAAGTAATTCCATTTCCTGAATTCTTTTTTCAAGCTCTTCTGGATAAGGGACTTGATCCAGCAAGGGATCTTTCTTGAATTTTCCTACCCGAATAGCCCCGGTTAAGAATTCCTCGACCCCTTTTCCTTTAGCTGCCACAATTTCAACGACAGGTACATTCAAAGCCAAGGCTAACTTATTAGAATGAATCGTTATTCCTGCATGCTTTGCCAAATCCATCATGTTTAAGCCAATGACAACTCGAGGAGCGAGTTCAAGAATTTGCAAAACCAGATAAAGATTTCGTTCAATATTTGAAGCGTCAACCATTGCCATGACGACATCTGGTTTTTCGCGGAGAATATATTCGCGTGTGATGATTTCTTCTTGAGAGTATGCAGTCAAACTATAGGTTCCTGGAAGATCAATTAGTTCTATTTCCTCATTTGCTCTTTGGATGACTCCCGATTTTCGTTCAACCGTTTTTCCAGACCAATTTCCAACCTGTTGGTTTGATCCCGTTAAGATATTAAAAACCGTACTCTTGCCAACATTAGGATTGCCCATAAGAGCTATTTTCATGTCTTTACAGCAGCCTCCAATCTTAGCTCTTAATGATGTCGGTATATATAAACTTTACTCAATTGTATAATCTATCGACTCGCTAATGATTGCTCTATGTACCCCTGATTTGTGTCACAAACCATAATCTTAGCACATTCTCCTCGACGCATCGCTAAATAGTACCCTTTCAGTCTGATCTGAAGTGGACCACCTAAGGGAGCTCGACGGACAACTTCTAACTCTACCCCCGGGACGATACCCATATCCATCATCCGACGACGCAAGGCCCCCCCGCCTTCGATACGCTCAACACATACACGTTCTCCAGGTTTTATATCCTGTAAAAAGCGTTCCATCTTTCATCCCTCCTATCAAAAAATGATAACCATTCTCAAGCTTAATCTAAATAATAACTGAGAATACATCTCATTTAATTATAGAATACTATTCTTTCCTAACCCTGTCAATAGAAATTTTTAACGGGGGTCTGAGTAGCGGAGACACGTGTGCGAGCGCGGGCGGACGGCCGGCCGGCGCGTGTAACGGGGACGGTCCTTTCGCGTGTAACGGGGACGGTCCTTTCGCGTGTAACGGGGACGGTCCTTTCGCGTGT
>JADQBO010000019.1 GCA_016278585.1 Desulfosporosinus sp. | reverse complement strand
ACTTACTTGTTCCCCCAAAAATGTTTAGTTTTTATACACGTTAGCTTGTTAATGTATACTTTGTATATCGAATGAAGCTAAACAAAAGGGCCTTAATCACTGTTATTAGTGACAAGGCCCTTAAAAACATAGTTACTATTCAATTTGAACGGACAAAGGCATTTACACTTTAAACTTACCTACCCCCTCTGATAAACGTTCGGCATGCTCATTAAGATGGGCCATGAGCTGATTGACTTGTTCCAATTCCATGGAGACACTTGTCGCTGCAGCAGCAACCTGTTGGGAACCAGCGGCCCCTTGGCTAATCGTTTCATTAACGTTATTGATAGCCGATGCTACTGAATTAACTATAAGAGTCAACTGTGCCGCAGTGGCAGAAAATCCTTCAGTCAAACTAAAAAAGGTCTTTGCATCATTTTCATATTGTGCACCGGTTTCTACTAACTTATCATAGTCAGGTCTAACAACTGCATCGATAAAATCAAGGACTTCGTAAGCGCCTGAAGCCAGGTTTTCGTGAGCCTTAACGACAAGACCCACTAAATGTTTAATATCCTGAGCCGTTCGGGAGGACTGTTCCGCTAATTTACGCACTTCCTCCGCTACAACAGCAAACCCTCTTCCATTATCTCCCGCTCGCGCAGCCTCAATGGCAGCATTTAACGCTAATAGATTTGTCTGATCTGCTATCGTAGAAATGCTCTGAGTTAGTTCACTAATCTCTTGTACGACTAAGGATTCTTCGATTGCCTGCTTTAGTCCCCGTTGTTTTTCCTCATAAATGCCAGTCGCTTTTATTAAGGCTGAGTTGGCTTCAGTCTTCAAATGTTGAGCACGCAGTTCAATTTCTTTAGCCTCTTGGCTCCCCTGACGTGCATTTTCCTCTATTTGGATAATGGAGTGGCGAAGCTCATCACTTGAAGCCGTGATTTCTTGGGCTGCCGCAGATATCTCTTGCAATCCGCTCGAAACTTGTTCTGTTGAGGCAGCTATCTCCTCTGAACTTGTTGTAACCCTCCAGATAGCCTCTCTAGATAAAGTAGTTGCCTGCTGGAGATTCTTGTTTACTCCTACCGCCAAAGCTACCATTTCCCTCAGGTTTCGCGCTGCCTTACCTAATTCTCCTACTAAGAGTCCTAACTCATCTTTGCCACCCTTAACCTCGACAGCTAAATTTCCTTCTGATAGAGCTTCCGCTACTAACATCCCATTTGAAATCGATTTATTGGCAGAACGCTTAATAATATTAACCAAAATTATTCCAATTACTAAAGAAATTCCAAATATAGATAGGCTGATGGTGTTAACTCTTTTGGAAAGAATGGTAGCTAAGTCTGCTCCTTTTTTCATTTGGGCGTTTTCAGAAGCAATATATTGGTCTAAGGCATCCATTAGTACAGCATTATCTGGGGCTGCTACCTGGGTCATGTACATCACAGCAGCGGACAAACCTTGGTTCTTGTACATGTTAATGACGTAATCTGGGTGGTAGGAGAACGTTTGAGCAGCGGTATTGACAGCTTCGAATTGAGGTTTAGAATCCCCCTTCACCCGCTCCCCAATGTACTTAAGATTTTCAGTACTTTTGGTGGTTGCTTCTTTATACTGGGCTAGGTATTGATCAGACCCTGTCGCCAAATAGCCCTGAATTGCGGAAATTTGACGGGTGTACTGTAAACCTAAATCTTGTGCAGCCGACTGAATGGGCAACTGATAACTGCCAAGATCATCTACCACAGCCGTAAGACCTCTAACCAAATAGAAGACTGTACCAACAAGAGAGGCCATCAGCAAAAGTATTGTTAAGTAGCCCAAAGAAATCTTTTTAGACAATTTCATGAAGTGATCCCCTTTCGAGACCCCAGTGTGTTAGGCATTCTTCTGTTTCGATGCAAAAAAACTTTCTCCATTAATACTAAAGGCCTCAGTACTCTGGCAAACATTCTTTTCAAGACATGTATCTTTTGAGAAGACCGTAACAAAGGCTGCAATTACAGCCGCTACCAGCAAATAACGATAACCAATAGTAAACGAGTTAACTGACAGGACACCCGAAATACTCGGAGCCATCGCAACACTACAAAGGAGGGGAATGACTGCAGCACCTGCCATGTTGAAAAAGTTCCCAATCCCTATTGCCGTTCCTGTCAGGGGCTTGGGATATAACTCTTTCAACAGTGTGAATACCGGGCCAGCGCTAAAACCCGCTAATATCCCATTCATAAGGAATAAAAGGGCTATCTGCCAGGGCAACAAAACGCTTGTATAAAATGCAAACGGTATCCAAAACAAAATTGAGCCAAAACTACTAATAAGCAAAGGTATTTTACGAGAATGAAACACCTTGTCAGAGAGCATTCCACTGAAAGGTAAGCTTAATAATTGGCCCACTGATAGCAACAAAATCAAATAACCAGCTGATATCCTATCCATGCCAATAATAGCCATCAAATAGGGCCCAACCAACAAGCTTTGGAAAGCCATTGTCGCTCCATAACCAAAGAAGTTACGGATAGCGATAGGCCACATACCCCATTCAGAAATGACCCATTTCAAGCGTATCTTCAAACTACTTAATTCTTGAAATTTAGAGTTAGATCGTTCCAACATCTGTTCATCATTTAACAGAAACCAAGTAGCAATCCCTAGTAGCAAAGCGATGACGCCCATCATTAAATAGACAGTACGCCAATCCAGAAATTCCACTAGATATGCTAATGGAACAGTAGCACAAACGATCCCTATTATCCCCGAAAAAAACATCAGACTTGTCAAGGTAGAAAACATTTCTGCAGGGAAATAATTCGCTATAAACTTTTCCGTGGGTACAAAAATACAGGAAACTGATAATCCTATGAAGAGCCTTGCTATAATGGATAATTGATAGGTTGTCGAGAGAGAAAAAGCAAACGAAGCAACTGCAGTCAGCAGAAGCATCGCCGAAACTAATCGTTTGGGTCCAATACGATCAACTAAAATCCCCACAGGGAACTGCATTAGAGCATATGGATAAAAATAAACAGCTGCCATAACAGTCATTTGTGAGAGGTTTAAATGAAGATCTTCAATCAAACGATCTGCCATAATGGCAATGGACACTCTATGAAACATTGCTAGAACATACCCCAAATAAAGTATGAGCAAAGCTCCTCGAAGGCGCAAATTGACTTCAAAAAACATCCTTATGTATGAAGTATCTATCTTCTGTTTTACTTCCAAAGCCTACTATCCTCTCTATAATACTGGATCAAAACTAAGATGGTTATTAAAGTGAGTTCTCCTCCTAGGAATTAGAGTAATACCCTACCCTAATTCCCATTATCGTCATTATTACGGCAGCTAATAATAGTAGGTCCTAGCATCGCTCGTAGTGACTCACTTTAGGGTTTAAGGCTGATGTGGGCCAAACCTGACAAAACTCTCTCGTCTTTATTATTAAAAGCTTCTAAATCACAAACCAAGGTATTTTCCAATCGTGTTTTTATTAAACCAGTGCATCTAATGATATCACCTGGTCTAACCATTCCCTCAAAACGCACATTTAGCTGAGTAATCCCACCCTCGTTTCCGATCCAGTCAGTCAACATAGCTGCCATTTGGGCCATCGTAAGCATGCCATGAGCGATCACTCCTCCTAGGCCAGCTTGGCGGGCATAGTTGTCGTCCAAATGAATAGGATTAAAATCCCCTGAAGCTTCTGCATATTGCCGTATTTGAAGGTTACTCGGAACCCACTCTCGAATAGGTAGTCGATCTGAGATTTCATAACTATGCAGACTTTTCATCATCTACCTCCTTTTCCGGAGCAATTAAGGTTGTATTGCTAGAAAATACTAACTCGCCACTAAAATCATACGCAACTGTTTCAATCAATATAAAGGTTATTTTTTCAAGCTTTCCGTGACGTCCATAAACATCCTTTATGCGTCGCTTATAGGTAATGCTGTCGCCTATTACGAGGGGACGACGAAAGGAAATTTTTTGCTCTCCAAGGATCAAGCCAGGAATTGTCAATTGAAAGCCATCAATATTCGCTTTGACTAAGGTTTCTACATAGGTTGTGGGTACTCGATCATCAAAGGGTATCCCCGCCGCCTCAGCGAACCTACGTACATCGTCTTGTCTAATCTTAAACATAGCAGATTCACTTTCCCGTCCGATCAATTCTTTCCCAATCATGCGACACCCCCTCTCTTTTCTTACTGACATACTTTGCTTTAGTCGATTTAGAAACCTAGTTTCTGGTTAAGTTTTGCAAGTTTGGTCCGAGCCATTTCTAATTCAGGATCGAGAACACTTGCTAACATATACTCATTTAAAGCTTCATGTAAATATCCTGCTCGTTCTTTGAGAATACCTTCACCTAAATGCCTCATCGCTAAGCTTTCATGATCTATGTCGTCCTCGCTATGTCCTATGTGCATACTGGTTAACCCCCTTGTGGCATCCGAAATACTAACTCACATATTCCACTGCCTTCTAAATACTGATTACAAGACATATTTAAATTGAGTCCAACTTTCTGGGCAGCCACTTGATTGGCTGCTAAACAAAAAACATGGCAGTTATGAATTCCTTTTTCAGTAAACATTTTGCCTAGACTACAGTTGAAATTACGTACGTTTAGGGCCTTGGTCGTCGCCTCAGTGACAGTCCAAGCATCCCTTGGGCGTAAGGTCAATATGCCTAGTTCTACGTACCGCTCGAACACATGAGGAAACTTAATCCCCGTTTGCTGTGCAACACGTTCGATCATTTCAGCAGTTCTATCCCGAAATTTATCGGAGTCGGCTTCTCTTATCAAGAGTTTCATAAAGGTTTCCCCTTGTTTCATTAAAAAACCTTCATCGAGCTCTCCCTCCCGATTAATCATGTTTTCTAGAGGGAATTGTTTAATAACCGTATAGATCAGTTCCTTTGGCATATCATAAGCATAATCTTGACCTGGGCTTATCTTGAGCCGTCGGTCAGCAGCTACCGGAGTGCTGGGGTTGCCTTTGACTTTTTGC
Organism: Desulfosporosinus sp.; assembly: GCA_016278585.1. GTDB lineage: Bacteria > Bacillota > Desulfitobacteriia > Desulfitobacteriales > Desulfitobacteriaceae > Desulfosporosinus. The sequence goes on along the minus strand of JADQBO010000019.1, from coordinate 805 downwards.
AAAACCTTAAAATCCAAAGCCATACTAAACTCCCCTTCGTTTTAGACTTTAGTCAAATAGTTTTATAATTTAACAATTATGTTCTTTTAATTGAGCGGTCCGTTCCCCTATATACTTCTGAGCTAATTGCTCTTGTGGCAAAAATACTAAATCAATTGCCCCCGTGGGACAAACTTTAATACAGTCCCCACAACCAGAACATTTGTCAAAATAGCGTCCGACAATTCGATATTCTTTGGGATCTGTCTCTCTACCTTTCCATTTCTTCGTGGGACCACACACGAAAACTACGGATGGACACACACTTAAACATTTTCGGCATATTAATGGATCTTTACATAAATCATAGTCTATGCCAATTTGAGCAATCATCAAAGTTTCCCCCTTATTACCAGTTTTCGGCCAATCCAGGCAGACTCTCTCTGTCAAATAACTCTATGCTCCACTCGGGCAAGCCGTAGCACATAATCCACATCCAAAACATTGATCCATATCAACATAAGCCTTATTGGTGTAAACCTCTAGGTTAAGGGACTTAAACTGACATCGTCCTAAACAGCTTTTGCACCCAGTACATTTTTCACGATCTACTTTAGCTACCCTATGACCTTTCAATAAAAATTTAAAATCATAGTCGAGCCGATTTCGAACCGCAACACAGCCAGGATATTCACACTGGCAAAGTCCTCCAATATAAGGTGTGCCAAACACATCCACTGTCTGAACTCGACCCTCTTTATGGTTCATGAGGGCCCATTCCTTGGCCTCCTCTGGGGTAAGAAACTCGACTCCTCCCCGATACGTC
>JADQBO010000423.1 GCA_016278585.1 Desulfosporosinus sp. | reverse complement strand
TGATAAAGAGGAAGCCTACCAACGGATGGCGGAAATTCTCGGCAAAGAAGCCAATGTTCTGAAGAAATTTGAGGATAATCCCTTTAGTGGGTTTATTGAATTAAAAATCAATCTGGCAGAGATGGATCCAGTCTTGGAAACATTAAACCAGATGGCAGAGGTAGAACATATTCGAGATAACCGGGAAGTCTTGGATCGTCTTCATCAGTTGGCAGGGGTATTGAGACTGATCGGGTTGCTGGTTGTCATTGCTGTGGGATTATCCACCCTCGTTATTATCTCCCATATTATTAGGCTGGGGATCGCTAATAGTAAGGAGCAAATTAACACTTTGAGGTTACTTGGAGCACCGGAACAGTTTATTGCCTGGCCGTTTTTATTAGAAGGGTTGGTATTGACCTTGGCGGGTGGTCTACTAGCGGTGGGCTTATCAGCAGGTTCGATAAATTACCTGTATACTCAGATGGCGGGGCCTCTTCCCTTTATTCCGTTACCGCCAAGAGAAGAACTTATAGTAGGCATAGGGGCGGTGGTGATGTCGCTAAGCGCGGTCTTGGGAATGACCGGGAGTCTGCTGGGGTTGCCTTCGGCAAAGAAAGACCAATAATTTGCAAGTAAGTCAGAGGGATCCATCAAATATACTGCTTATGATCCAAAATTCGTTTGTAAGTTACAGAGCGAGGAGGAGATTGTTGAATCTCCTCCTCGCTCTAATTATTTACTGCTTATCGGAATGGTTAGGATCAATTATCTATTCGCTAATTCAGCCAGAGCCTTCATTAGTTCACGGAGTTGTTCGCCGTAGGTACCGTAGTCGGCCCAGCGGCCTTCCCGGGCGGCTTGTTCCTGGCTAAGGAAGACCTCATTAATCTTGGTGGCCAGCTCTGGAAAGCTCATGTCTGTAACTGGACCCCCTGGAGTACTCGGAGTTCCGGGTGTATCCGGAGAGTCAGGAGTATCCGGAACGGTGGGGACTTCATCGTCTCTAAATTCCCCAAAGAGCTTGGTTAAAGCTAAGTCTAAGGAGCTTTCCATGACCAAGACATCATTGTAGTAGAGAATGACTCGGCGTAACTCCGGGATACTGCCGCTGTCAGATAAGATGAAGAGCGGCTCAACATAGAGGATTTTATTATTAATAGGAATGGTTAAGAGATTGCCTCGTACGACGTTAGAACCACCTTGACTCCAGAGGCTGAGCTGTTGAGAAATTATCGGGTCCTGATCAATATAGGCATCCACTTGGCTGGGGCCTTCTATCTGTTTCCCTCGTGGGAAACTAAAGAGCTGTAATTCCCCGTAATTGTCTCCGTCGTTACCTGCAGCCAGCCAGCCGACCATATTTCTACGGTTATAAGGGGTAAAGGGTTGCTTGAGAATAAATTGAGCCTTGTCCCTGTCCGGTAATTGCATGGTGACATAGTAGGGTTCTACGGGAATTTCTTCTCCGCTATATTTCTCTGTAGGAATTTCCCAGACGTTCTCCCGGTTATAGAAGTCCCGAGGATTGGTCATGTGGTAGTTTTTCAGCATGCGAGATTGAGTGTTAAAGTAATCGGCGGGATAGCGGATGTGAGATACCAATGCCTGGGGGAAGTCCTCCCGACTTTTGATCAGGTTTGGGAAGATACCCTCCCAAGCCTTGAGGATTGGATCGCTTTCATCAAAGTTATAGATCCCTACATCGCCGTTATAGGCATCGACTACGATTTTTACGGAATTACGGACATAATTCAGCTGGGTTGAAGGTTGGGCATAGGGATAGTTGCTAGAGGTTGTGTAGCCATCCACAATCCAATAGATTTTTCCTTCAGAAATAACAGGATAGGGATTGCTGTCTTGTTCAATAAATGGAGCTACTTTATTGATTCTCTCGACAATATTACGATTATAGAGAATACGACTTTCAGGTGTGATCTCATCTGAAAAGAGGAGGATGGGCTTAGCAAAATTAATGGCATACATAAGTCTGCGGAAGAAGGTTAAGGGTACGCCGTCGTTCCCTTTATAGTGAACAATGGCTTCTTTGTTCGTGCCTTGTTCGGAATAGCCAAATTCTCCGGTAGCAGTCCCTACAACCACAAATTGATTAGTCAACTCTCCAAAATAGATATCCGGTTGGGTTAGAGGGATTTCAGGAATTTCGCTTTTAACCGGAATGTCCTGAAGATAATAGGTAGGATGGCCATTGGCGGTGATTTTATTTACTGGAGACATGGCGACACCATATCCATGGGTGTATTTAAAGTGGCGATTAATGAGAGTCTGTGCTTGATCGGGGAGAGAGTCTACGTTGAGTTCCCTGACGGACAGCATGACTTGTCGGGATTCATCCCCGATTTGATAGCGGTCTATGTCGATATCGTTGAATTCGTAGTAGAGACGAAGGGATTGGTTTTGGTTGTAAAGTTGTTTTAGAGGCCGATAATCTAGTAAGCGGATATTATCGATGGTTTCCTGATTTTCTTTTAATATTTCTGAGGATATCTCTCCAGCATCGATGGGATATTCTATTTCTTTAATGGTTGATAAACCGTAAGCATCTCTGGTGGCTTGAATATGGTGCTGTATATAAGGCGTTTCACGTGACAGTTGGTTAGGTCGTACAATAAATTGGTTGACTGCTCCGGCAACCATACCCCCAGCCAGGGAAACCAATATAAGCAGAACCGGTGCCCCAATTAGAAATCGGCTCTGTTTTAGCCGAATGTTCGCGAACAGAAGAAGAGCAAGGAGTACACCGATGATTCTTTCTATTTGCATCAGTGGCAAGGTGATGTTTACATCCGTATAGCCGGCACCGTATAAGGAGGGGGATGGCGAAACTAATAAACCGGCCATGGCTAAGCCCCGAGTTAGGGCATACCAAAGCATGAAGATTCCTAACAGGATGGAAAAGTGAGACAGGGCTTTAGGAGAAAGCCTGGTCCTAAGTCCGGCCAAATTAATGGCGCTGCCAATGACATATCCTATTAGAACCATAATCATTGTAAAAAATAGAAGGCTAATAAAGGCAGCACTTAAAAGAGAATACAAAGGATATTGAAATAGGTAGTAACTAAGATCTCGACCCAATATGGGATCTGCTTGACCCAGGGGTGCGGAGTTAAAGAACAGTAAGACCTTATCCCACATTTGAGGCAATGCCCAGACCCAAAAAATAGATAGAATAAAAGCAATCACAACAAGGACCGTTTTGCTAAGACTGAATTCTCGCAGGTGTGTTTCCGAAACCACTCTTAGCCGTCGTGTGATTCGAAACTGGCCGGCCATAGGTAACAAATTTGCCAGTAAAAAGGCAAAGCCCAACAGCCATAACAGAGATTTTATCCCTAATTCGCTGAGCATAGGTTTAATGAAAACCTGGCTTACAGCAAGGCTTTGGTACCATAGATAGTCGGTATAATAGGCTATGGTAACCGCTATAAAAGCTATAAAAATGATCAGGATAAGAGGTATTTTGTACTTCTTAAGAAATGTTAACATCCAATTCCTCCATTAAATAAGTTTAATTTCAAGAATTAATCCTACCTACAGTTTGAAGTCCATGGTTAGGATTGTCAAGTATTCGCCAAATGTCTTGAAATTTAGAGTTAAAGTGTCTACAATTGGAGACAGATCATCTTCGTATGTAGACACAATGATGTGGAGCGGCTATCAGCAGGACTAGGGGGTCCTTTTTGAGGAAAAGGAATGGATCACTGTCTCCTCTGGTAGACATAAGCAGAGAAGGTGCTCGGAAATCTTGTCTATTGTTTAAAAGTCAAGCCTGACGAAGTGCCTGTATTATGGGCCTTCACGGGGTTTCCTTAGAATCATGCAAATATTGAGAATATTGGCATGATTCTTGCATTTTTATAGATCAACTATAAAAATAGAGTAAGGTGGATAGAGCTTTCTAGAACTTAAGGAATAAGGAGGATTTCGAACTATATGTCTAAAATAACACAAAAACTTGAATTAACTAGAAAAACTTATTACAAGGATGCTAGGATCAGTGCTTACGGTGAGCGAAAGCCCGATTATTCAACGATGGGCAGGAAAATCTTTAATACCTACGCTAAACAACGCGAGGTGGTTTGCGTAGAAGCTTGTAGAACTCCCTATGGTAAATCCCTTGGTGCTTTAGTAGAGTATGATGCTGCCCAATTGGGGGCCTTAGCGATTAAGGAAGTTATTCGCAGAACTGAAGGAAAAGTCGCGCCTGGGGATGTTGATTATGTGATCATGGGACATGTGGTACAAGCAGGTAGTGGTCAAGTTCCGAGCCGTCAGGCAACGCTACTGGCAGGGTTACCTGAGCATGTACCCTCTATCACAGTAAATAAGGTTTGCTCCTCCGGAGTTAAAACTATTGATTTGGGTGCCCAGATGATCGCCCTGGGCAGAGCAGAGATCGTAATCGCCGGTGGGCAAGAGAGCATGAGCAATATTCCCTTTGCCCTTCCCGATATGAGACGTGGAAAAAAGATGGGCTTTCTAAATGCTGACTGTGAAGATCTCATGGTTAAAGATGGGCTATGGGATGCCATCTATGATCGCCACATGGCTATTCATGGGTCTGAAGTGGCCGATGAATTTGGTTACAGCCGTGAAGAACAGGATGAATGGGCACTCCATTCTCAGCTGGCTGCTTCAGAGGCTATGGCTGCAGGAAAACTTGACAAAGAGGTTTTTCCAGTTGCTATTAAACGGGGCAAAGAAGTCATGGAAAAAGATGAAGGACCCCGAGCTAATTCTACCATAGAAGGCTTGGCAAAGCTTGGTCCGGTTTTCAATCATGTAAGTTCTGTCACTGGAAAACCTGGCAGTGTAACTGCTGGTAACGCACCTGGAACCAATGATGGTGGGGATGTGTGCCTGCTCATGAGTCGTGATAAGGCGGATGCCTTGGGTGTAAAACCTCTTTTCACCATCGTAGACTATGCGGAAGTATCACAGCCCACGAAAGATATTGCCACGGTTCCTGGTCTTTCTATTAAGAAGGTACTGGAGCAGAATAATTTAACCCTTGATGATATTAAACTGATTGAAATAAATGAAGCCTTTGCTGCGGTGGCCTTGGTGAGTGCTCGCAGTATTCTAGGCATGACGAAGGAACAGATGTTTGAAAAGGTCAATGTTAACGGTGGTGCAATTGCTTATGGTCATCCCATCGGAGCAACCGGAGCTAGAATCGTGATGACTCTGGCTTATGAACTGAAACGCCGTGGCGGTGGTTATGGGGTGTGCGGTATTTGTGCCGGTCATGCTCAGGGTGATGCCATGCTGATCCATGTAGAGGCTGACTAAAGGTTTCTATAAATCTATAACACGATAGGAGTGGGATTAAGATGGATTTTCAATTAAGTAGTGAAACCTTGATGGTTAGAGATATGGTGAGAAAATTTGCTAAGAGCCAAGTAGCGCCAATGGCGGAGATTCTCGACAAAAGTCATGAGTTTCCTGTAGATACTTGGAAAAAGATGAGAGAGCTAGGTTTAACGGGTTTTCCTATTCCGGAAGAATGGGGCGGTGGTGGCGGTACCTATCTGGACTTTGCTATTATCGTTGAGGAGTTAGCTAAGGCCTGCGCCTCTACAGCGGTTGTAACCAGTGTGCACACGGGCCTGGGTTGTATGAGTATGTACCTATATGGCAGTCAAGCGTTAAAAGATAAGTATTTAAAGAGACTGTCCACAGGGGAAATTATTGGGGCATATGCTTTGACTGAGCCTAATGCTGGTTCAGACGCTGCTGCCCTTAGATGCAAGGCCGAAGATCAAGGGGACCATTTCCTGGTTAGCGGCAGCAAAATATTTATTACCAATGGTGGACATGCCACTAC
>JADQBO010000040.1 GCA_016278585.1 Desulfosporosinus sp. | reverse complement strand
CTATAACAAGACAAGGGAGGTTTGATTTAAATGTCCTATTTACTTAAACCATTACAAGCAGGTCCTTTAACACTAACCAATCGTTTAGTAATGCCTCCAATGGCTACGGCGAAAGCAGACCCTGATGGAAAAGTAAACCACTCTATTCTAAACTACTATGCAGAAAAATCTCAAGGTGGCTATCTTTCACTTATCATAATCGAACATAGTTTTATCCAGTTAGATGGGAAAGCCAGCGACCTGCAGCTTTCCGTTTCTGACGATAGCGTGGTTGAAGGGTTGAGCAAATTGGCAGAGGTAATTCACAGTAATGGCTCTAAGGCCGTGATGCAAATAAACCATGCCGGAAGCAATACTACCTCAGAAACCATCGGAACTACTCCCGTAGCTCCTTCAGCGATCTCGCACCCACGTAAGGAGAATATACCCAATGAACTTACCAGCGGGGAAATTGTTAATATAATTAAAGCCTTTCAAAATGCAGCTCGGCGTACTAAAGAGGCGGGTTTTGATGGTGTAGAAGTCCATGCCGCCCATGGTTACCTTCTCCATCAATTTTTTTCTCCACTAACCAACAAGCGTACCGATGAATACGGTGGAAATCTCCATAATCGTATTCGCCTTCACTTGCAAATCATAGCAGCAATACGCGCCACTGTAGGTGACAATTTCCCCATTCTTTTACGATTAGGTGCCTCCGATTTTAGAGACGGGGGAATTACAATTGAAGATAGTCAAGTCGCCTGCCAAGAATTCGAAAAGGCTGGTGTAAACATTCTTGACATTTCCGGCGGTTTCACAGGGTATATCGTACCCGGCCTCAGTGGACAGGGTTTTTTTGCACCCCTCAGCCTAGCTATCAAAAATGTAGTATCCATACCAGTGATTCTCACGGGTGGAATTACCGAGGCACAAGCCGCTGAACAATTACTAGCTGAAGAGAAAGCAGATCTTATAGGTGTAGGACGAGCAGTCCTTAATAATTCCAAATGGGCAGAGCAAGCTATCAATAGCCTAGGTAAAAACGTCTAATTTTTACGTTTCACATTCCCACGTTTGTTTCTATACCATCAACAAGCGTCCTCAATCACTTTAGATCGTGAAATGAGGACGCTTGTTGTGGTTTTATCCACTTAGGATTTTAGGCGGTCTTTCTTGAGAAACCCTGCGGGCATTTGAGGCTCATAACTCTCTATAGTTTGCCAGAAACTTTTTAGTAATGAAGTAGGATTATTATACAATAACTTTGAGAAGGCTAGCAAAAGGATAAACCTATTTTCTTAGCTATTCTTTTCATTGGAGACGAATTCGAGGCAATACTATTATGGAGATGAGCTAGTTGGAACTAAATTGGATTTGGCAATCAATTCTTATATTTTATGTTGGAACATTTATTTTGAGGATCGGTGGCAGAAAATCAATTTCCCAAATGACTATATCCCAAACCGTTGTCATGATAGGATTAGGATCATTACTGATTCAGCCAGTCTCTGGAAAGGGGCTCTTTGTCACGTTTGCAGTAGGATTATTACTGAGCCTTTTAATGATCTTATCGGAATATCTTGCGGTAAAAGTAGACTTTTTGGAAACGATTTTTTCGGGTAAAGCAGTTATTGTTATCCAAAATGGCCAACCAATTCTTAAAAATTTAAGAAGTCTTAGACTTTCTATTGATAAGCTTGAAACCCGTCTAAGACAGGCTGGTATATCTTCCTTGGAAGACGTTCAGTATGCGACCCTTGAAGTAAGTGGTCAACTGGGATATGAGCTTAAAGAAAGTAAAAAGCCGGTAACCAAGGAGGATTTCCAGGTACTAATGGCTGAATTAGCTCACATAAAAAACGCCCTTGGCTGTACGATGAAAACTCCAATAGCAAATCAAGCCCTACAAAATAATATTTTTAGTGAGTTGCGCACGAAAAAATTTGAAGGAAATAAAAATGAGCCTTAAGCTTACTGGAGTACGCGAAGATACATGAGCCTAACTAATCGAAGGCAAACCCTAAGTATCCTAAATCTTCCGGCGTTATCAGCAAATCACTTTCTCGATCTACCCTAGCCATTCCGAACGGGCGAATTGATCCTCCTAATGTTTCGCCTAGGAACACTGGTGTGCGCAGAATATATTCCTTTGCAGACAGTTGCAGGATAATCTGCTTGAGAGCAGCATTAATATAAGCCTCAGGGAATAAGAGTTCTTTGATTAGTATCTTATCAGGCGTTATTCTTTCAACCGCAAAACAACCCTGAATATCTTCGAGGTCTAGAGCATAGATGTCTGCACCAGACTGTTGTGACAACGTTTTCTGATAGGCAATGTCCTCATTATGATAAGAAATAAAGAGTCTGCCGCTAAGTTGAATAGCTCTTCTCCGATTGTACTCTTCGGGTGTTATCGATAAGATCACACTTTGGTACGATCCAAAACTTGGCAAATTCTCTATTCTATCACGGCTAAGTAGAGACTCCCTAATATAGAATCCATTCCGGTATCCCTGTTTACGATAATAATCAAAAAGCTCTCTTTTGGCCGGAACTAAGATGGAAAGCTCATGCTTCCCAGTCTTTACGTATTGGTGGCTAAAGGCTAATAATTGAGACGCAAAACCTCTGTTCTGGTATTCAGGGCGGGTTGCGATAGCGTAGAGCATGGCAGTATTAAAGCTTTGCTTATTAGGGGTTACCGTTTTGACAGATATCATCGTAAGCATCGCCAAAATCTCTCCCTCACAGAGCAATACCGCCGTTTCATCCTCTTTATACCGATTAGCATAGTAAACATCAATATAACTGTCTGTATCTCCAAAGCAACGTTTCCAAATTTCTTTTTGGTGAACAACCTCGCCTTTCTGGGCCAGTCTAATTTCGCACATCTTGACTCCAATCTCCATCAACAATTATCAAATGACTCATTATTATTCGAAATAGGTAGCAAAGTATTTTTCCTCCATCTTTTCCGGATGGTAGGATAACTTAGCCTTTCTTAATCCCTCAAAACCCATATCCTCTTCTCGGTTCACGTAAATTAGTTCGGGATAGGTTTTTTGGATCAATGCAGCAAATTCACGATTAATCATTTGATAGGAACCCGTTATCTCCCCAAAGGCTTTTTCAATGTGAATGATATAGGTGTCAGAATTTAAGGGTTCCCCCATCGTGAAAGCAATCACTCTGCCTTCTTCACGAATAAGTCCACCCTCTAAGCCAAGTTCGCTAAAATGGTTAAAGCAACGACGTACTGCGCAGCTTTCTTTGGCAATCTCAGCTACATTACGGGAATTAATTCTACACCAGTCTTGGTTCATCTCCCAGCACTCAGCTATATTTTCTGGGGAAATCTGTTCAAAATTCCAGTCAGGATGTTCCTTCTTAAATCTATTGATATGATTCCGTTTAGAGTGAAGCTTATTCCCTTGCAGTGTAACTAGCTTGTCCAGAAGATAAACATAATCAAAACTATCACGCATCTCTTTATACTCCAAGTGTTCAGGAAAGGCGTGATTTAACACAGTAATATTCTCAGGGGAAACCCCGGCAAATACAAATTCATGACCGCAGGAAGCGGCATCTTGTTGCATAATTCCGAATACAGGCTTAATATCACCCGACCCTGCAGGATAAAAATAATAGGGGGAACCATTGAGAATCCCTTTAACTACAAGGTAATCCTTGACTCGTGCAACTTGATAGTTATAGATTTCTGACCATGCAAATATATTTGTAAAGTTTTGATGACCGCCACGCAGATCAGCGGCACTAAGAAGGGGATCCATCCATGTTTTGTCGTTTAGTTCAACTTTTTTGAAGGTAATCATGTTCTCTCCATCAATTCTTTTTGATTTTAACGCTACACAAGCAGCTCCTTCAGCTTAGGAAGAGGCTGCTTTTCTTGTGGAAGTAGACAGTTAAACAATTATTTATAATTATTTTAAATCATAATTCTTTAAATAGCAAATATGGCTCTGCTCTTTCCCCTATCGTAATTTTATCCCTCTGCATTGTACAATATATATAATCCCTTACTATAAGCATCCACAACTTTATCATACTTTAATCGTCGTTTTCACATAAATCACCGGAGTAACAACCAATCACTTTATAAAGTCAGCTTATCTGCCTCTATGGAAAGGGTTCTATCATTAAACCAAAGGCTATAGACTATTGGAATAACCACTAGGGTCAGCAACGTTGAAACGGTTAAACCGCACATGATCGCCACAGACAAGGGTTCGAACAGGTCACTGCCGGAGAGAGCTAAGGGAACCAAACCAATAACCGTGGTCATGGCACTTAGGAAAATAGGACGGTAGCGTTTGCTGACGGCATCGAAACAAGCGTCATTGACTGACATCCCCTCTTTACGGGCACTATTTATAAACTCTATTAAAAGAATCGCATTTTTAATCACGATTCCCATTAGGCTGACGACCCCCACTAGAGCAGTAAAGGAGAGAGGCTGACCGAAAGCAAACAGACCGATAACTACCCCAAAGAGTGAGAGGGGAATTGTAATAAAAATGATAAAGGGTTGCAAGAAAGAGCGAAACTGGAGCATTAAAATGAGATAGATGGCAAAAAGAGCAAATAGAGCAGCTGTGCCCAGATCGCCGAAATTATCACTAATATTTTTAGCTTCCCCTTTATAAGAGAGGCTAACTCCCTTTAGCTCGTCCGGGTTTTGGGCGAGAATTTGTTTAAGACTTTTTTCAATCGTAAGGGCACTATAACCGGGTTTAACTTGAGAGGAGACGGTAATGGCCAGCTCCCGGTCGTATTTGCGGATCGTGGGGATCGAGGCTTCCAAGCTAAGGGTAGCTAGTTGCTTGAGTAGAACTTTCTGCCCGGAGAGGGAAGATTTGATGGCCAGGTTTTCCAAAGCCTCTTTGGACTTAATATCACTGGTCACCAAAACGGGATATTCATTACCACCTTTGCGAAAAACGGTGGCTTCCGCTCCCTTTAAAGCAATATTGATCTGACGCTCAATGTCATATTTAGTGATCCCTAACTGGGAAGCTTTGTCATGATCGACCTTGACGGCAAATTGGTATTCGGAACTGTCTAAGTCATCTTCCACATTCAAAGTACCGGGAATAGTAGCCAGTTGATTATGGATATAGTTGACAGCCTTGGTTAGAGCATGCTGATCATTACTGTTGACTTGAACGCCGATGGGGGTTCCCGGGAAGGCCTTTTCCAGCAATTCGACCCTTGCAGTTCCCCCAATCAAACGTTTGTCTAGGAGATCCTGCATATAGACAGCCATTTCCTGGTTAGATTTAAACTGGCCACCTTTGGATAGGTCTACTTTCAGCAAAACTTGGGCAAAATCTTGTGACTCAGTTGACTGTTCTACTGTTAAATAGAATTTTGGAAGCCCTTCCCCTACAGAGGTGGTATAATCCAAAACTTCTTTTTGGGCAGAGACAAGTTTTTCTACCTGCTGAGTCACACGGTCGGTATTGTCAAGGTCAGCTGAGGTTTCGGCATGGATATTAATATAAAACATATTAACGTCCGCTTTAGGAAAAAACATGACTGGCAACTTAAAGGTCAAAACTACCGTAAGGGCAAACAGGGAGAGGGCTAAGAGAAGCGTCAATTTCTTATACTTCATGCCAATTGCCAGAAAACCCTGGTAGAAGTTCTTCACAGGGGATCGTTTATGAATTTTCCCCGGTTTGAGTTGATCAAAAAAGATATAGGCTAGGGCCGGAGTGACAAAGATAGCAACAATAAATGAGGCGGAAACGGCCAAAATCACCACCTCTGGCAAGGAACGCAGGAATTCTCCAGCCGGACCAGGTACGAAAAGCATGGGGGCAAAA
>JADQBO010000481.1 GCA_016278585.1 Desulfosporosinus sp. | reverse complement strand
GGTAAGTCGATCAGTGCATTTGGTGTATTAACCCCTTTTTTAGATTTGAGAATTCCGCCGTTTCGAATAACTGTTCTGATAATTTCTTTGTCCACAGAGGTGACTTCTAAATCAAGTTGACCATCATCGATGAGAATATGGCTGCCAGGGCTTACTTTGCGCCATAAATCCGTATAAGTAATTCCAACCCTCTGCTGATTTCCAGGGCTGAGATCCGTATCTAAAATGAACTCAGATCCATTTATGAGAGTAACACCTTCTTCGGGAACTTTTCCAGTACGTACTTCAGGACCTTTAGTATCAAGAAGTATTCCTAAATGCTTACCGATCTTGGCAGCTTCTTCTCTGAGAATAGCAATCCTACGACCGTGCTCTTCATGGGTTCCATGGGAAAAATTAAGTCGAGCGACATCCATACCTGCAGCTAGAAGAGCTTGAACCTTTTCCTTAGATTCACTTGCCGGACCAATTGTACAGATAATTTTAGTCCTTCTCATAATGCACCTCTTTCTAGCTTACAAACCTTTCGTTACAATAAGCTTGACGAAATCTAACACACGATTTGAATAGCCCCATTCATTATCGTACCAAGCTAATACTTTAACCATCCGATCCCCTAACATGATGGTCGATAATCCATCAACAGTGGAACTGGCGGGGTTACCATTGTAGTCATGGGAAACCAGAGGTAATTCCGTGTAATCAAGATATCCTTTTAATTTACCTTCAGCAGCTTGTCGTAAGGCCCCATTGACGTCTTCTTTGGTTGTTGGCTTACTTAAATTTGCAACAAAATCAACTAAAGAAACATTCGGGGTTGGAACTCTAACAGCGAGCCCATTCAATTTACCCTTTAGTTCAGGGATTACAAGAGCAACAGCTTTAGCTGCTCCGGTAGTTGTGGGAATCATCGATTGATAAGCAGCTCTAGCTCTACGCCAATCTTTATGTTCTAGGTCCAAAATACGTTGGTCATTAGTCACTGAATGGGTCGTTGTCATCATCCCTTGTTCAATTCCAAAGTTATCCAGCAAAACTTTGGCAACTGGTGCAAGGCAGTTCGTTGTACAAGAAGCATTTGAAACGATATGGTGCTTTTGCGGATCATACAAAGTTTCATTGACTCCCATTACAATGGTAATATCTTCGTTCTTTGCCGGAGCTGAGATAACAACTTTTTTTGCCCCTGCTGTAAGATGTTGGGCAGCAGCATCACGTTCTGTAAAACGTCCAGTTGCCTCAATAACGATGTCAACTCCAAGTCTACTCCAGGGCAAATCTAGAGGACTTTTCTCAGCAAATATCTCAATCCGTTGACCATCGATGGTCATTACACGTCCATCAAGTTCGACCGAATTAGAAAGGACTCCGTGCACCGAATCATACTTAAACAAATGGGCTAATAAATCTGGACTTCCTAAATCATTAATGGCAACCACCTCAAAAGGCAAAGTTTGATTTAGGGATGCTCTCAGTGTAAGTCTACCAATACGACCAAAACCATTAATAGCTACTTTTATACTCATTTGTTTAACCTCCTCTTCGACATTAATTATTAATTTAGACTTGTGATAATATAGCCCTATAGATAACTATTCTGTACAAATATAGCAATTCCTTCAATTATTTTTGTATTTACACAATATATCCCGTTCTTTAAAATATCATTCAAAAATCTAACAATAAACTAGGAATTCCCATTATCATTTCCTAAAAAGAAAAAAACTTGCAAGATATACTATGCAAGTTTAATAAAACAGTACTGTTTGGTTAACTATAGTTTTGAATAAGGTTGGCTTTTAACAACAGCAACTGCTTCTTCTTCTACATAGGATAAGATCCTTTCAAGGACAGATTTCAGTTTTTTCTCCACACCTGTAAAGTTCATAGCCGGCACATAATATGTCTCAAGTAAATCGTGGGTCGCCTTCGCTTTGCTTGAGTGTTTAAGTGCTCTTGTTATGTGTTGATTAACTCGAATCTGACAATCTTCAATTTCTTCGCCACAGTCTTTCATAAGCTCAGTTCGATTAAGACTTTGTTCGAAGTTCAGAGTTATAGTATGACCAGCAAAAGTAGGAATATAGGCATAGGGCTCACTATTAATAACTAAAGCAGTTTGAAGATCTGGGAGAATAATCAGATCTAGTTGTTCTGGATCAAGAGTATTATGATAGTACTCAACATCCAAGCCGTAGGTTGCAGCTTGCTCGGCAATTTTTGATAGGAAGGTGGACTTACCAGTCCCGGGTTGCCCTTCTAGTATGTAGAGAGTATCTGTTGTATTAAGTAGAGTATCAATGAACTGAGTTTTCCCCTGGGGAGTATGACCCCAGGCAAATAGATGACGTTCTTTGCCGTGCTTTTTAGGTGCAATTTTAAAAATCTCTCGCTGAACTTTTAAAGTCATTTGATTAATCTGATTCCAATCCTGGTAAGTCGATATATAATACTTCCACTCGCTTAATGCAATTTTAGCTTCTTTTAAGGCGAAGTAAGCTCGTTGAAAATAACTCGATACTTTAGAATTACAACTTATAATCTCCTTTCTAGATTTTTTCATCATTTCTTCGTTCCAATATTCGCCAAGATTAATGATTTCATCCACTGCGCCAGGGTTTTTGGGATCTACGATATGGGGCGATGTTCCGTCTAATAGACCTATTTGAAGTTTAGGAATGACGATACCATCAATAGAACCATTGTCTGAGGAGCAACAGTGATACTCAATATCGTAACCACGATCTAACATAGTTTGGCCAATTTTTTTCATAAAGGATGATTTACCTACTCCTGGCCCCCCTTTGATCACAAAGATATGGTTGGCATCTTGTTGAATCATGTAATGATAGAATGAGTAGAATCCTTCTGAAGTTACAGCACCAGGGAACATCTTCTTAATATGTGTAATGGACATTCAAAATTCTCCTTTCTGCTATTTGCTCTGCACACATTTCTATTCAGATAGACGAGTTTTTGTTCCTGATTCTTGAAAATAATTATAGTGTTATCAACGAATCGTTTAAATATAATAAGACCAACTGATCATTTATCAGTTGGTCTTATTCGTGTCTTTTTAATGGCTGTATGAATCTTATTACATGGATTTTTCTAAGATTTCGGCTATATCTAGAGCTTTTAACTCTTCTCCAACTTCACGGGCTGCAATCCCATCAGCAAACATGGTAAGACAGAACGGACAAGCTGTACCAACATAGTCGGGTTTAATTGCAATGGCCTCATCTGTACGCATTTCATTAATACGTTGTCCCTCATGCTCTTCCAGCCACATTCGGCCTCCTCCAGCACCACAACAGAAACTCTTCTCGCCGGTGTGTGCCATCTCCTTAAGATTTAAACCAACGGCTTTTAGTAGTTCACGAGGTTGTTCGTATATCTCGTTGTAGCGTCCTAGGTAACAAGAGTCATGATAGGTCACTGTTTTTCTGTCAGCATTGGATAGCTTGAGTTTACCGGATTTTACCAAGTCTAACAGGAATACGGTATGGTGTATAACTTCAAAGTTTCCGCCCAGTTGAGGGTACTCATTTTTTAAGAAATTAAAACAGTGTGGGCATTGAGTAATAATCTTCTTGACTCCATAGCCATTCATAACTTCGATGTTTTCAGTGGCTAAAGAATAGAACAAATATTCGTTTCCGAGCTTACGAGCGGAGTCTCCGCAGCATTTTTCTTCATTCCCTAGAATAGCAAAATGAACACCTGCTGCTTGAAGTAACTTAACAAGGGCAGCCGAAACCTTTTGATTTCTTGCATCAAATGATCCAGAGCAACCGGGCCAATACAAGTACTCAGCATTAGGATCTTCTTCGAAGGTTTTAACCCCAAGGCCTGTAAGGTAATCTGCACGTGTACTCCAACCAATTCCCCATGGATTTCAGTTATTCTCCATATTACGGAAAGCTAACTGGGCTTCCGCTGGGAAACGTGTCTCCATTAGGACCAGGTTACGACGCATATCAATGGTTTTATCAACATGTTCTACAAATACAGGACATTGTTGTTCGCAAGAGCGGCATGTCGTACAAGCCCAAAGATCGTCTTCTGGTATCACTTCTCCTATGAGTGCGCGACCAGTCCACTCTTCAGCCTCTTCAGATTCGCTTGCTGCTGCTGCTTCTTGCTCGCCGGCTTGAGCTAAGACTTTAGTTTCCCCTTGGAGAGCTTCGCCCGTTTCTTCCATAAGAACACGCATATCTTGAATAATTTTTTTCGGGTTCAAGTGTTTACCACTCAAATAGGCGGGACAGTTATCTTGACAACGTCCGCAACGTACGCAAACATCCGTATTAAATAATGCCTTCCAGGAAAACTCACGTAACTGACTTTTCCCAAAGGTTTCAAGACTCTCATCTTCAAAGTCAATAGGCTCTGGAATACCAATCGGTCCTCGATTACGGAAAAATTGATTTAAAGGACCCAGTAGAATATGGAAAAGTTTAGAGTATGGGAAATATGCAATAAAGGCCATCGCAAGGACGAGATGCGTCCACCAGAGGAAAACGTGTAAGGATATTAGTTGTGCTTCATTAAGTAAGGCTTTTAGTGGGACAGCCATCCATTGTCCGACGAAGGCATACGCTGCCCATGGATCTGGTATTACAGCGATGCGTACCCCTTGGATGATAAAACCAGTTAATAAAATGGCGAATATTAAAGCAAGTGTAATAGCATCGTCTGGTTTGTTATCTAAACGATCCGGACGTTGGATATATCGACGATAAGCTGCAACGATAATACCAATAAGTGCTACAAGACCAAATAAGTTCGAGGTTACTTTGATGAAAAGATAAAGCCATCCGTTAAAAATATTTATAGCAAAGTCTGCTTGAAGAGTGATGATAGCTGTAGCAAAGACTAAAAACAGAAATCCAAAGAATATACTAGCATGCATTAAACCAGGATATCCATCTTTGAGAATTCGTTTATGAGCAAAGCTATAAACAATAACGTCTTTTATCCCTGGCCAAATGTCCTTCCAGCGATTTTCAGGTTGTCCTAATTTCCAGAGTTTAACTCGTTTGTATACTCCATAACCAAAGATAATAAGTGCAATGATAAAGAACAAATAAAGAAAATTATGTCCTTCAATGTTCCAATACACTTCACGTGTTGCCATTCTTTCCTCTCCTTACCCTATTTAAGGAAGCGCCTTTGAGAGGCGCTTCGCTAAATGTTATTTCTTATTCATTGACTAGTTTCTTAAACTCTTCGGTGAGCAAAGGAACTACTTCAAAAAGGTCACCAACAATACCGTAATCCGCAACATTAAAAATGTTAGCTTCCGGATCTTTATTGATGGCTACAATGAATTTAGAGGAACCCATACCTGCTAGATGTTGAATTGCTCCGGAAATTCCAGCAGCGATATAGAGAGTTGGAGCAACAGTTTTTCCTGTTTGTCCAACTTGGAACTTGTGTTCTTTCCAGCCAGAGTCTACTGCGGCACGTGAAGCTCCAACTGCTGCACCGACAACATCTGCTAGGTCTTCCAATATTCCATAGTTTTCAGGGCCTTTCATGCCACGTCCACCAGAAACAATGATATTGGCCTCTGTAAGCTCTGGACGTTTAGAAGCAGCGATAGCAACTTCCTTAAGAATAGCCACTAAATCTGAAGCATCAATCTCTGCTACTTCTTTGACAACTTCACCCTGACGAGCGTCATCTGGAGCAGATACTGGGAAAGTATTAGGACGAATCGTAGCCATAATTGGTCGAACGTTTGAAGTAAGATGAGCAAATGCTTTCCCTGCGTAGATTGGACGTTTAAAGGTTAAGAAACTATTCGCGCCAGTTTC
The DNA here is from genome assembly GCA_016278585.1 of Desulfosporosinus sp. Classification (GTDB taxonomy): domain Bacteria; phylum Bacillota; class Desulfitobacteriia; order Desulfitobacteriales; family Desulfitobacteriaceae; genus Desulfosporosinus. The sequence continues at coordinate 12 of JADQBO010000481.1, read as the reverse complement.
CATACCCGTGCA
>JADQBO010000412.1 GCA_016278585.1 Desulfosporosinus sp. | reverse complement strand
TGCCACCCGGGGGAAACAAGGTCTGGATATAATTAGAAACGAAACCCCTAGCTTGGTAATTCTTGATCTTAAAATGCCTGAAATGGATGGATTAGAAGTATTGGTTAAGGCCAAAGACATGGTTCCAAAGCTTCCTATAATTATGATAACTGCCCACGGTTCTATCGACACTGCCATCGAGGCAATGAAACTAGGGGCGATTGATTACATTACCAAGCCCTTTGACCTTGACGAGCTAAAAATAATTGTAAAAAACGCCCTAATGGTTAGTCGTTTACAGGAAGAAGTTGTTTTTTTACGCTCTGAACTGAACAAAAAACATGGCCGAATTATTGGCAATAGTCCCGCTATTCAAGAAGTGCACTCTCTGGTAGAAAGGGTCGCTGATAGCAATGCTACAGTGTTAATAACTGGGGAAAGTGGGACAGGTAAAGAGGTTGCAGCATTATCCATCCACCACCTAAGCTATCGCCGTGAAAAACCGTATGTGCCTATTAACTGTGCCGCACTACCAGAATCATTACTGGAAAGTGAGTTGTTTGGGCATGAAAAGGGGGCTTTCACAGGTGCCGTATCCAGGAAATCCGGTCGCTTTGAATTAGCCGATAACGGGACACTTTTCTTAGATGAGGTCACTGAAATGCCCCTGTCTATGCAAGTAAAACTGCTACGAGTTCTTCAGGAAAAGCAGTTTGAAAGAGTCGGTGGAACCGAAAGTATTAATGTCGATGTTAGGGTTATCGCTGCAACAAATCGCGATCCTATAGAATGTATTAAAAAAGGAACGTTTCGGGAGGATCTGTACTACCGACTAAATGTTTTGCCGATTCATATTCCCCCCTTACGACTAAGAACAGAGGACATCCCTTTACTAACTATGCACTTTTTACAAAAGTTTAACCCTTCTCAGGAACAAATGATTTCTCCAGAAGCCATGGTGTTGCTGATGAACTACGAGTGGCCTGGCAACATTCGAGAGTTACAGAACGTAATTGAAAGGTCAGTTATTCTCTCTCAGGGAAACGATATTAAGGTATACCACTTACCAAAGGAAATCCAAAAAATTGAAACTAGTAGAAATGAAACTGACCAAGGTTTGATTCTGAATTTCCCCGACAAGGGGATCTCCTTTGATGAGGTCGAACGAGAGCTAATTCTTAAAGCTCTTGAGAAAAGTAGCGGTAATCAAACTAAAGCAGCCAACTTACTAGGCCTTACCCGCTCGGCACTTCTTTATAGAGCTCAAAAGTACCAATTAAAGTTGTAACTATTAAAGCTTTTATCTTTTAGATTCCGAGAAATTATCATTAACATTACATTTGAATATTGAACAAAATCATAAAAACAACCCTCCTAGTAGAGGGTTGTTTTTATCTCCAAGCTCAGAATACATCCTTAACTATCTTCTCTAAGTCAGCGGCAGAGTGACATCGATAAACTTTCGAGCAATACCTTTGATACGTTTTCATGACATTATCTGGCTCAGTCCATTCTTGTACCTCTAAAGGATTTAACCAAAATACATGACGTACTTTTTCTGAAAGCTGAGCAATATATTCTGCTTGCGCAGGACGATAGTTGTTTTTACCATCTCCCATTATAATTAGGACTGCTCGTGAGGATACTTCTCTAAGTTTGTTCTCAGCGAGTTCCTTAAACACCGCACCATAGTCCGAAAACCCCGAGCTTACCTTATGACCCCAGCTTTTAATCTCTTGTTTGACTCCGTTAAGATCATTCTCCCAAACAAAATCAGTGACCTCCCAAACTGAATCGATAAAAAAGAATACTCGAATCTTTCGAAAACGATTTCTCAAACACGTCACTAGGTAAATCAAAAATTCCACGAATGAGGCCATAGAATTTGAGACATCGCAAAGCACCACCAGTTCTGGAGCACGTGGAATCCTACATTGGTAGGATAAATTGAAAAGTACCCCTTCCCACTGAACGCTTTGTCGAACGATTTCAGCAATATCTAGAGTCCCTTTGTTATGGGGTTTCCAACGCGAGCCTTGCCGTTTGGCTAATTTCCGTGCCCATTTCCGAATGCATAACTTTACAAGCCCATTTTCTTCTTCAGATAACGAGCTTAACGGTTTAAACAACCAGTGCTGACGGATAAGGGGTTTCCAACTGTTATCCAGAGTCACTTGAATTGTCAATAAGCTCTGCCGAATTTCATTGACGATAGAGGCCCGAGTGTTCTGATGGGAATACCATTCGTCCTCGGAAAGAGCACCTCTCTGATAAGCTAAATCAAAGGAATTAATCCAGGTGTAATAATCAATGTCTGCCAGAACCGTTTTAACAACCTCTTCAAACTCTGGCTCCCTGCTCGCTAACTCTTCTAATCGAGAAAAAGAAATCAGGTTGGAACTATTTGATAGATTATGACTATTCCCCTTGATAGTAAGACTAACCCCTCCTGATCCACGCCCTACTCCTTGTCCTCCTATTCCCTGACTATCTCGAGTTTCCCCGATATCCGTTTTGGGAGATACATCCAGCGAAGACTCTCGATCATTGCCTGTAACTATGATTCTCCAAACCGTTTCAAACGTGGAAGCCTCTTGGGGTCGATGAACGAATAATGATTTCAATATAAGTTTTCGAGGTAAGTCAGGATATCGAACTAAACAAGCTTGGGCATCAAGAATATCCTGCGATGAAATTGATAAACAAACCTGCCTCAAAGCATTCACTAATCTAATGAAAATCCAGCCATCCATACTCTCCATCCCTTGCTTAGTTAAAGTTCGAGGGTTCAAATGCTGTATTAGAAATTATACTCTCCGATTTTGTGTTTCCGTTTCCCACTTTTTAAGACGTTCTTCCAACACGGCTACGTCTTTGGGATATTTTAGCAAAACACTAAGGGTTCCCATTAGGTCTCCATAGTTTAATGCCTCTTTTTGAAGAGCATTTAGAGCTTGAGCGAAATCGATGGTTTCAGAGACACTTGGTAGTTTCTGAAGACGTAACTTCCTAACTTTAGCAACAAATTCGCAAACATCCTTTAGCAATCCCTCGGATAAGTCTGGTGCATGGGAGCTAAGAATTGACATTTCCCGTTCTAACGAAGGATATGTTAAATAAATATGAATACACCGTCGTCTTAAAGCATCACTAAAGTCACGAGAGTTATTACTTGTTAAGATTACAATGGGCGTTGTTTTACTAGTGAGAGTTCCAAGCTCTGGAATTGAAACCTGTCGTTCCGCTAGTAGTTCTAAGAGAAAACTCTCAAACTCCTCATCACTTTTATCGAGTTCATCAATCAACAACAACACGGGTTCTGGCGAAAGAATGGCTTCTAGGAGGGGGCGCGAGAGTAAAAACTCTTCTGAGAAAAGGTCTACTTTTATATCATTCCACTCTTCGGTCTTAGCAAGCTGTAAGCGTAAAAGCTGTTTTGCATAGTTCCAATCATATAACGCCTTGCTTAAATCAAGTCCTTCATAACATTGTAAGCGGATCAACCTTCGTTTCTTCGCACGTGACAATGCCAACGCTAACTGTGTCTTTCCAACCCCAGCTGGGCCTTCAATAAGACAAGGTTTTTCAAGAGCTAATGCCAGAAATAACGTTGTTGCTGTTTCTGTGTCAATAAGATATCCTTCTTCTTCAAGCTCTCGAGCTAAATCCAGAGGAGATGTCTGCATAACTTAAAGTCCTCCCCAATTAGAGTTCAATGTCTAAATCCTTATCACCCATTCTCACTGACCTTATCTTCAATAAGTGAACGCACAAGGTTAAACGAAGAGAATTCGCCAAAACTAAAATAAGTAATTGTCGGGGTTTCCGGGAAAATTTTTTTTACTATTGTTTTAATGGCATAACCTTTATCAAAAAGGGTTAAAACCTGGCCCTGCAATTCTTCAAGGTGGGTCAGTTTTTGCCTAATTAAGCTATATCCATCCGTGATTTTTCCCGCATGAGCACAATATACTGTACCAAAGTTTTCTTGCAATAGTCTGCGCAAAGATTGGATTAGGAGGGGTATGTTTTCATTCCTCCGCGTAACCCGTGTTTTTGGATGTAGAAAAAGATCTCCACTAAATAGCCTCCCTTCCTCTTTGTCAAGAAATACAACATGGTCCTGGGTATGTCCTGGAGTATGAATCACTTGAAAGCTAGAGTGATCGTTCTCGATTATAGGAGGCAAGGCATCCGTTAGGAAACCCCTTCTGGGGCCCCAAAAAACCAACCTGTAAACGGGAATATCTCCCTTATCCCGGCAAACACCCAATGAATTTGAATGTATATAAGCTGGTACCTGAAGTTTTTTCATCAGATATGCCGTATTTCCAGTATGATCTTCATGAAAATGAGTATGTACAATTTTATTAAGATGACTTTGAGTGCAAAAATCCTCAATTCCCGCCTTCATTCGATGCGGACCACTATCAATGAGCATGCCGTCTACAATATATGCATACACATTTAAGGTAGTTCCCATCATGTGTACTTTACTGTTATAGACCCTTACCTCTCGCGCTCTATCCTGCCTAAGGGAACATGCCGTCCGGTTCATAATCATACAGAAAAACCACGTTTCATTGGATCTCCCTCCAGTTTTTCTAATTATACTACCTGTAAATAAAAGTTCAACAATATATTCCCGGTTGGGCGGGCACTAATTATTGTCTTCACCCTTTATTTTGAGACTTCTTCTTTACGTCGGCAATTATCCCTCGGTACATCTCCTTAGGGCTAATGGTAATTTCAAACGCGCTTTCTAGCTTTTTCAAAAAGGATACTTCTTTTACGTTAACAATAGAAATTGCGATCCCACTTTTACCCGCTCTACCAGTTCTGCCTACCCGATGAAGATAAAGTTGCGGATCTTCAGGCAGGTCGAGGTTGAAAACATGAGTAATTCCTTTGATGTCTAATCCTCTTGCAGCAATATCTGAAGCAACTAGTAAGGTGCTTTTCCCCCTTCTGAAATCATCCATAGCTTTTTTACGCTCAATCTTATTGGCACTTCCGTAAATTCCTTCAGCTTCTAAACCATGATACTCAAGCTTTTCCACCGTGTTTTCAATTTCTTCACTTCTATTAATGAAAACTAGGGCTCGCGTGGGGATAAGCATACGAATTAGCTTTCTTAGGACTTCGATCTTATCTCTCTGTTCTGCTACAAAGAACATATGCTCAACTGTAGGTGCAATCATGATTTTATCTGTAACCCGAATGACCTCGGGATTTTTAAGGATTGTAGAGGCCCGCTGGAAAGTCGTTTGAGATAAAGTCGCTGAAAATAACAGAATTTGTGTTCTGCTTAAGGTTGTCTTAATAACGGATTTAACAAGTGATGCATTATTTTCATCAAGTAAACGATCGGCCTCATCAAGAACTATGGTCTTAATGGTTTGGGCAATAATCTTTTTCTTCTGAATTAGCTCAAGGATTCTACCGCTGGAACCCACAATAATATGTTGCTTCTGTTTTAGCTTTTCGATCTGCCGGGATATGTTCACATTTCCAATAATCGCCGTCGAAGTGATACCTAAGCCAGAATCTTTGGACAAAGTCTCTATTTCTCTCTGAATTTGAATAGCTAGTTCATGGGTCGGGGTAAGAATCATCGCTTGAGTTTCTCTCTTTAACGGATCTACTTTCTGAAAAATCGGTAGAAGATAGGCCAACGTTTTACCGGTGCCCGTCTCTGACTGACCCAATACGTCTCTTGCTGCCAAAATAAAGGGAATAGCTTGTTCCTGGATCGCAGTTGGTTTAACAATTGCCTGTAATTCAAGGGCATTAACCAAAGATTCGTCCAGTCCAAGCAGTGTGAAAGCTGTATTCATGCATAAATCATCCTATCTCTAATATAGTTCAATATTTTTTCTATAGTTCTTAATGAAGTA
>JADQBO010000479.1 GCA_016278585.1 Desulfosporosinus sp. | reverse complement strand
TTCAGGTGGCTTTTGTTAAACCCCACGGTGGCAATTTCTTGGGCTATTTTCCCTTTCGCTTCTTGTAAAAAGGCTACATATAATTTTTTTTGTTCGTCTGTCAAGGGCGCGTTAAGTAGGGTTTCGATCTTATCGGGGAGCTCCTTTAGTACGTCTTTTTTTAGACGCCTTAAAATAAAGGGGTTAGCATGCCGACTCAGTTCAGTAATAATCGTCGAATCTTCGCCTTTGATAATTGGAATTTCATATTTCTTTCGAAACTCTTGGTGAGACAGGAGATATCCTGGCATGACAAAATCGAAGAGGGACCAAAGCTCGGACAGTGAGTTTTCGATGGGGGTTCCCGTCAAAGCGAAATAACCTTTAGCTTGAATCTGGCGAGTGGATTTTGAATTAAGGGTTTGAGGATTTTTCGTATGTTGGGCCTCATCTAAAAAACAGTAGGAAAACTCTATTTTAGTAAACTCGTTTATATCCCGCCTTAGTATAGGATAGGAAGTAACGACTAGGTCCCATTGTTCTTCAAGATCTGTCAAGAAAGCGTGTCTTTCTTGGGGAGTACCTTCTACAACTAGAACACGCAAGGTAGGGGTGAATTTCTTGGCCTCCTCTTGCCAATTATAGATTAAAGAGGTGGGGGCAATAACGAGTGCGGGGCCTTTGGCAGAATGCTTTTCAGATAATATGAAGGTAAGAACTTGTAATGTCTTACCTAGCCCCATATCATCAGCGAGTATACCACCCAGCCCAAAGGCTGCTAAAGTTTTGAGCCATTTAAAGCCGGTCTTTTGGTAATCTCTTAAGACAGGTTGAAGTTCCTCTGGGATTTCGAACTCTCCATCTTGGGGTTCTAGAATACTTTGAACTAATTGCTTAAAGGCTTTATTGCGTTGTACTCCTGGCAGGTTAGTCTGACGCAAAAAACTGTCAATGTACATCGCTCTGAACTTTGGTAGATTAAGTAATTTCTTATTCAGATCTTCACTATTAAGGTCTAAGTTATCTAACAGTTCAGCAACCGTCGTTAATTCGGGCTGGTTTAAATCCAGGAACGAGCCGTCCCGGAGACGATGGTATTTTTTCTTTAGATGGAGGGAATTAAAAATACTCGCTAACTCGTCCTGGGGAATATCATTATATTGAAAGGATATCTCTAAGACGTCCAGAGTTTCGTCCAGTCGGACATGTCCGGAAAAGGTAGTTGCTGTTCGGACTTTTAGTTTGAACTGATCAGAATAGTATAGTTCTGCTAGGTCTCGAAGTTGGGGCAGCCAATTGACAGTAAATTCAAAGATTTTCTCATCCTCTTCAAGGTGGATTTTCCCTTTAGAGACCATAAAATCAGCCTGTTCAAGAATGCTTAGAATTTTTCGTTCTTGTTCAGCAGAGCGGATAACGATGATATCAGCCGCTTCTGAATCGTTATTAGTTTGCCTGGTTGAAGCAAAGGGGTTAATGACTGTAGTACCATAGTGAAATTCTAAGCGGGCGGTGATGCCCATCTCGGACGCGCGATCGAGATAGATTTTAGCTTGTAAACTCTCATGAGTGAATTTGTCTTCTAGGATAGGGTCAACGGAAACCAGACCAAGTTTCCCGATTAAGGGCAACGCTTCAGAAGCAAAGAACTCCTTCTGTGTTGAGGGAATAACAATTTGAGCAGTCTGTCCTTTGCGAAGTGCAGTTATAATCGGGGGGAGGAGGTCCTTTTGAGCAGGAGTAGCCTGATAGATTTTATGTTGGTAGGCGTAATAACTGCCGTCAGTTGTAAGCTGAAGAGGAACTTCGTCAGTTTCTAGGGCTAAAGCAAGATCCTGGCCTTGGGATTGTAGAGAGAATTCCATGGGTAACCCCTGCCGGATAATTTTGGTAGGCTCGGGGTGGGTGGACCCAAATCCCCAGAGAAACACTTTGTCCCCTAAAGCGTCTAAGAACCGAGTAAGGTAATAGCCGGTTAAAGGCATTGACTTTTGATTTAACACGGTTAGGGAATAATAAGGTCCCTGCATTTCGGTTAAAGCTGTATGCTGTTCATACATTTCTTGCAGCATGGTAATTACAGCATAGTCTTCCTCTATAAAGGTCTGCCTTGCTGGTTCCAAGGTAAATTGTTTTCCAAATTCCAGGGATTGACCAGTTTTTAGAGCTTTAAGCAGTTGCCCGATGTCCTTCACCACATAGAGGCGTTGAAGACCTAGTTTGAGTTGTAAATGGGTAGAAAGCCGATGGTTGGGCATGGTTTGGAGTTCCACGTTCAGGGTTAGGGTTTCCAAGAGGGTCTCCTGGGGATGATTGGCGAAGACAGCTAGTAGTTCATCAACGACACGGTTTTGAACTATGGGAACCGGCCAGGCTGCTGGTAACTTCTGTTGGGAGGCTTTCAGTACGGCGATGACATGTTTACATGCTCCAGGATGGTCGGTAAAGGCTGAGCAGGTGCAGCGATAGGAGCGCACGGAGCTGTCTCGATCAAAGGAAAGCTGTACAACGTAACGTAAACCCCCTACAACAGAAGCGTTAACCAGTCCTTTATCTGGTGAGAAGTTGAAATTGGTGACTCTACCTGCTTGGTAATAGGATAAGCCTTTTTTATATACAAGATCATTATCTGCGAGATCTAGAATTATCTGTTCAGAGAGGTTAAAGCGAGGCATGAAAATACTCCTTTGGCAGTAGTTTTCTGGAATTTAGCTCAAGGATATCTATTAAGAATAACATAGTTGACAGCTTCACGTCTAATCAAGGGATAGGTTGTGTTTATAGCTTTAATTAAGGGGGTAACATACCTGGTAAGTCTTGAACGCTCCAAGATGGATTAATGGTTACACCTAAAGACCGTGGAAAGCTCGAAAAAACAACAATGTTAATACTAATGAGTAAAGATTATATTATATTGAATATTTTTATAACGTGTGATATATTATCCAATAGCGATTGAGTAGGACTAAAGACCCATTAACATAGGCTGTGCCACTTTTTTGCTGTTTTGGAGACTAACTAATTGAATACTCTTAGGCTAACTTAGTTAAAACTAAGTGCACAAAGCCACGGGTCTTAACACGTTATGGTGAAGAAAGCCGAGATACCGAAAAAAACTTGTCGCTGTTACTTACCGGCGTCTTTTGTTTTATAAGGAGGAAGGTTAGTTTTGATAACAAGGTTGGAGCCTATAACTACGACCACTTTTAAAGTTGGGGAACTTTCGGTACTTGACCTATACAATATACAGGGAATCTTGTTGTTATCTAAAGGTAAGCCAATTACTGTAAACATTCATGATCTTCTTCTCCGCCGACAGCTGTATACTCTACAATATGATTTAGAAAATCCTACGCAAAATGAAGAACGAAAATTTTCCTCGACAGAGTACCGTTTTATTGTAGGTTACGTTCGGGAAGTTTTTGAGGATGTATGTCTCTTTAACACCAAACGTTTAATAGATTCGTTTGTTATAGTTGATAAAATTATCAATGAGTTAGAAGGAAATTTGCAGGTATATATAGATTTAAATGAATTTCGAAGGTTTGATAATTATACCTACATTCATTCTGTCAACGTGGCAATTTTGACCACACTTATTGGTTTAAAAATGGGGTTTTCAGGACAAAACTTAAGAAATTTATCATTGGGTGCCATGTTCCATGATTTAGGAAAAAGTTCTTTACCTCTTAAAATCTTAAATAAACCCTCCGGGTTGCTTAATGAAGAATTTGAAGTCATTAAGAAACATCCTGTATTGGGTGAGGAAATGCTCAAATTTGCCGATATCCCTAAGGACATTCTTAGCATTGTTCGCCACCATCATGAACGTTGGAATGGTGAGGGTTATCCAGATGGTTTAAGACAGAGGGCTATTCCTACTAATGCTCAGATAGTGGCAGTTGTAGATGTTTTTGATGCCCTTGTTGCAGACCGACCCTATCGAAAAGGCTTACCACCGTATCATGCTTTAGAAATTATTATGGCTGGTTCAGGAAAGGATTTTAATCACGAGGTTATTAAATATTTCAGGCAGTGTTTAATTCTTTATCCTCAAGGGTCTATAGTTACCTTAAATACTGGTGAAATGGGAACAGTTGTTGGGATTCATCAAAATTATCCGAGTAGACCTCTCGTAAAAATCTTATTTGATCAAAACGGTAAATTCGTTAATGAAGAACGAATTTACGATTTGCTCAAAGATCTAACTAGGTTTATCCAATCGGTTAAGTTTAACTCTGCTATTTAGGAAAAAGGTTTTGTTCTTTAAGCTTGTTTTTAACCGTTGGGTGATAAGAAAACCGAATCCCTTGAAAGTGGGGTTCGGTTTTCTTATCTATTTAGTAGTGGTTAAGGCTAACTGTCTAGTAAGTAGGAGATGAAGTTACTGTTAACGATTCTGCTATAATCTGTCCGGGTTGTAAACGTATGTCCAATATTGTATCATTAAAGTTAGAGGAAATTGTGCGACTACGCAGAATTAATAATAATCTGAACTGGAATACGAAGCTTAGGGGGGATGTTCCTTGCTTATTACCTGCGACAACAACATGCAAATGGGCTATATCTACCTGATGCCTAATGAAACAACTGCCGAGTATACCCTCGAGAAAAGTGATATAGGGCTTTATTATGACGTGGACAGCCTCAGTATTCCGAGGATTAAATGGCTTAGTATGGGCCAGAGTTTGAGTAAAATGCGGTTAGCGACGAAGACATATAGAGAGGCTGTTGATAAAGCGTTTCATTGTGAGTATTGGAATGATCTAGACAGTGAAGGCTATATGATGGGAATTGAACTATATTTAACGGAAGACATTTTTTTGACACTAATCGCACATCAAGCCTTCAAACTTTACGATATACGTTGGCGTAATCGTGATTTTAGAGTTCTTACGTTGGATGCATATCATGATGTATTTAATAAGAACAATGTCATATATCCCTTATCCTTAGAGAAAGATGCATTTGTCATTGTAGCCATTGATCCGTCCACTAAGGTTGCTAAGATTATGGCCCTAATTTCAGCAAGGGATGACTTGTATCCTATTGATTATCTGCGAAATCCACTATTTATTTTAGCTAATTCAAGTCGCTATTTCAATGAGACCAGTACGACATAAATATTGAGTAAAACCTACTTTGAATTACTTTACTAGGTAAAAAATGGGGTTGTAACACTGGAAAGAATTGTTGCAGCCCCTAAGCTATTTATAAGGATAAGCTTAGTCCTTTTGATAAACTATTTTTCCATTAATTAAGGTCATTGCAACCTTAGACATAGTGTCAAAGGGTTTACCTGTTAAGACAATGATATCAGCATCAAAACCTTTCTTCAGCGACCCAAGTTGATGACTACAGTCTAATACTTCTGCTGGATGGACTGTTAGGCATTTTAGCGCGTCAAGTTGGGAAAGACCTTCGGAGATGGCAAGTCCGGCCACTGTTCTTAGCTGATCGATGGAATTGTACGGGTGATCGGAAATTAAGGAAACTTTTACGCCTGCTTGGGTTAGTTTTAACACCGAATTATAGTTTCGGCTTTTTAGTTCCATTTTAATACGTGGAGTCAGCATAGGGCCGAATGCAACAGGGATGTTCCTTTCAACTAAGTAATCGGCAACTGAGTGGGCCTCGGTTCCATGCTCAATTACTAGTTTTTTAATCTTAAACTCTTCGGCTATTCTAACAGCAGTAATAATATCATCAGCCCTGTGAGCGTGAGCACGTAAAGAAATATCGCCAGTTAATACAGGAATAACTGCTTCCAATTGTATATTCCTGGGGTGTACCTTGCCCGATTGTTTTAATTCCATATAATCTTGGGCTCTCATAAATAAATCTCTAATAAGTTGTCGCTTCTCACCTAAAATGACGGCGTGTATCTCGCTGCCAATGGCGGAAGAAA
>JADQBO010000227.1 GCA_016278585.1 Desulfosporosinus sp. | reverse complement strand
CTCCAAGTATTTTGCCACTACCCGACTCAGCCACAATTTTAACAAGTCCCTTATTTTCTCCCATCGCCAGAGCTTTACCACTGCTGATAAACTGAGACTTTCCAACAACAATCTGAATCCCTTGGCTTTTGGCTTGCTCTTCCGTAATACCTACGCTTGCTAGTTCAGGGGAGGTGTAGATACAGCTAGGAACTACGCTATAATCCATTGGTTTTTGTCCGCCCATGGCATTGACTGCTGCAACTATACCTTCCGCGGAGGCAACATGAGCTAGCAAAATACCACCGGTTACATCTCCTATGGCAAATATGTTTGGGATACTTGTTTCCATTTTGGAGTTGACAGTAATTTTCCCATTTTCAATTTCAACACCCATTTCCTCAAGGCCTAAATTTTTATAATCAGGACGTCGTCCAACTGCTACCAGAACTTTATCTATTCGAATCTCTTGAAATCCTTTCGGCGTCTCTACGTTTACCAACAGGCCCTCTTCCGATTTAGTCATTCCTCCTACCTTGGCTGCAGTTAATATATTAATTTTTTCCCTTATCATTAATTGTTTTAAGGCATTACTTACCTCTTCATCCGCGAATGGCAAGATCCTACCCATTGCCTCAACTAGGGTAACCTTCGCCCCAAGCTTCTGGTAAATACTCGCGAATTCTACGCCAATAGCGCCTCCGCCAATGATTAGGAGCCTGTTGGGTATGCTAGATAACATTAATGCATGGTCGCTGTCCATAATCCCTTGCCCGTCCGGTTCTAGACCCGGGATCAAAGCCGGTCGGGATCCCGTAGCAATAATGATGTTTCGCGTCCTCAGCTTATTATGTTCGTATGGGGTAGAAACTGTCACTTCATCTTTTCCGGTAATTTTTCCTTCTCCCCTAAAGACTGAGACATTGTTGGTTTTCATCAAAAATTCCACGCCTGTATTAAGGCGTTTAATAATAGCCTGTTTCCGGTCTAACATTTTTTCAAGAGATACTTCTATCCGGCTTGCTTCCACACCAAAATCCTCGGACTTTTTAACGTTCTCTAACACTTCGGTAGACTTTAGTAATGTCTTAGTAGGGATACATCCCTGATTCAGGCAGGTTCCTCCTAGTGCCTCTTTCTCTACAAGTGCTACCTTGCCACCTAGAGCGCTGACTTTTACAGCAGCTGTATATCCACTGGGTCCGCCACCGATGACAATCACATCAAATACTTCATACGTCATTTAACTGCCTTGTCCTGGTTCTTATTATCGTAACATTTCATAAAATTACGATAGTTCACCTTATTTGGAAGACAAAGTGATAGCATCACAGTTTCACCCTTCGCTACCTTCAAAACGATTAGATTTTCAAAATAAGCTTAGCCCCTGAGACGCTAAAGAAACCAGTCCTCCTTTCTAAAAATTCATTACTTAACCAGCTTACGCTTATTAAGTTTAGTAATTGGTTGTTTGGATTTTGTTTAGATGTTTATCAATACTCGGTTATTACTATGTTCCTATGTACATAAGCTGGCAGCGTTTAAAGCCTTGCCACTTATGTAACATAACTCTAAAGATCCCAATTTATCTTAAAAAGGGTTAAGCTATTTCTTTTCGACTTATGCAACCTCTGATTTTTTAGGAACTACATAGATTATTACTGTCACAAAAATGGCCGCTACAATGAGAAAGAGGTTTAATCCAATCAACCCTTTCTGGAAGAGCCAGGTAAATTGAGTTAATGCAGTGAAGCTTAATAAAATCATGGCGACTATAGAGACAAACCCTATGTTCTTTCTACCTGATGTCTGTTCAAGCTTAACTTTCCACTGTCCTGCATTGTCCACCATTGAAACTACTACCATCAATAAGATATTAAAGGTCATACCGATAAACACAGGATGAATGTTGAAGAAAAACTTTACTGGGTCCCAACCACCTAGCGCATACCAAGATAACCCAGAAACAAAACCACCCAGCAGAGCAGCGATTGCTCCACGGCGCGTTGCTAAAGGCCATGCTAAGGCTACCACCACTGGAGCGAATGTCGATCCATTCCGAAGAGTCCATGCTAAGACATTCCACCATGACGCGTTTTCGCTACGCATAAGACCTAATAAAATCATCTCTAGGGTTAGCGCAGCCAGTGCATACTTTGTGTAACGAACTTTGCGTTCATCACTTAAGGATGGATTTATAGCACCCATTACGTCACGCCCAAGGCTTGTCGCACCGGAGAATTGGCAGGGCGCACCCCATCCCAATGCAGCGGCCCAAATTCCAAGGAAAAATACCCCTACCAATGGAGCTGGCAATACTTGAGCCAAATATTGCGGTATGGCAATCATACCACGTGCTCCCCCTGGCACTACTGCTGCGGCTGCCAAACCAAACAATACACCAAAAATAATGAAGAAAACATTAGCTCCAAAGGCCATTAGCAGGCCTTTTCTTCCTTCTTCAGGAGTACGACAGGATAAGGCCATCTGAAATGCTGCCTGGGCTACAAACACATTAATCAAAAATGTAGCGAACCAAGCAATGATCACTTGCAACCCTACATTTGTCGCGGAAAACATCGCTGGCTTGGCGGTTGCCAACATCGCTAATCCATCAAAACCAGGTTCTATAAAGAAGGCAATACATCCAACGACAAACATTGCTGCAAAAGCAAAACTATTTGCTGTTTGCGTAACCACAATAGACCACATCCCACCTGATTGAAGAAAAATCAGTAGGGTAATACCTGTAACCGCGATGGAAAAGGGCAGTGATAACGGAGTATATACATGAAGTGCAGATGCAAACGCGAGAGCAGTTGCTACTGACCACATAGGAAAGGTGAAAGCGGTAATTGCACCGCTTATACCCAGTGCGAGACGCCCGAATTTATCCCCAATTAATCCGGAAACTGTCACCATTTTTAGTCTGCGCAAATTGGCAATTAATAACAGAGCGATGATTAAGACATGTACCATTTCAGCTATGCCATACCAAGCCGCTGAGATACCCACTTTGTATGATAGTTCTAAAACAGAAATAAATGAAGATCCAGAAAATAAGCCCGTAATACAGACGAAGACCATCCAAGGTTTAAAGCTGCGGCCTCCCACCCAAAAACTATCTCCACCTGCACCAGATTCAGCTTTCTTTTTGGCATATCTGCTAAGTACAATAAGGATAACCGTATAGGTTAGCCACAATCCCACAATCCATACTCCGAATGAATTCATCAGTACTCCTCCTTCACATTAATCAAAACCAAGCTAATTTTACGGAAGTGAGGTCTCCCATCAAATCCTCTAAGAATTACTAGTATATTTAACTCTCTTCATACTTGTGGACCGTACCATTAATTTCTAAAGAATACGTGATTTCAGTTGCTTTTTTTATCATATTAGACGCTGAACAGTAGAGCTGCTCAGCCATTTGGAGAGCTTTATTCACCCTTTCTAACGGGATATTCTCTCCGCTTAACCGATAAACGATATGAATATCGCTGAAAACCTTGGGGTGCTCTTCTACTCTATTTCCACTAACTTCAATGTCTAAACGATCATACACAACTCTCATTTTATTGAGGATATGACCTAACTCGATACCAGTACATCCTCCAAGAGACATTAGCATTAATTCCATCGGCCTTACGCCTTCATTTTTTCCACCATAAATTGATGACGCATCCATAGGTATCTGCAATCCACTTTCATCAGTCCCTACAAATTTCATATTTCCTTCCCAAGTAATGTTAACTATTGACATAACTATCTCCCCTTTATGAAAATTACTTCGTTCCTTAGCCTTAAAGTTAATTCGAGGCCTGTCCATCCATTCCAGATACGCTCGGGTCTAAATTG
The DNA here is from genome assembly GCA_016278585.1 of Desulfosporosinus sp. GTDB lineage: Bacteria > Bacillota > Desulfitobacteriia > Desulfitobacteriales > Desulfitobacteriaceae > Desulfosporosinus. The sequence continues at coordinate 2,055 of JADQBO010000227.1, read as the reverse complement.
TTAATAACAATCTTACATTTACTCCACCACCTCATTAAAAGCAACTCCCCTTGTCCTTGTGATTACTATTGCAAGGATCATGCCATGTTCCAAAAAGCGTTAATAACTCTTAAAAGTAATCACAAACAAAAAATGTGGTACCTTAACGCACCACATCGAAAATCCTGTTTCTGTAGGTGCAGTGAAAGAACAGACTTACACAAGCCCTGTAAGTCTGTTCTTTTTTTGCACCACGTTCTTTCATTTTTGCACCACTTCGTTAGTCTGTGTACGAAATCCCCAATGACCTCGCTTTACGTAGTAATGTAGAGTGGGCTACTCCTAAGATTTCTCCTGTACGACGCAAACTATGATATTCCTTCAACGCCTTTACAATAAGCTCAGATTCTACAATCTCTCGGGCCTGCTTTAACGGAATGATCTTGTCGATAGATACTCTGAGAGGACTCGAGGCGACTTGGGCAAATAATGACTCGGGCAACTGGTCAGGGAAAATTGCATCCTGCTCGGACATTATTACCAAACGTTCCACCAAATTGGCAAGTTCTCGGCTATTTCCAGGCCAGTTATAATTCTCTAAGAATTTGCAGACCTCAGCGGAAAAATACTTTTGGACATTGTATCTGTTGTTAACCTTATCCAAGAAATGTTTAGCCAGTGGTAAGATGTCGCTTTTCCGTTCCCGTAATGGTGGTATCTCAATGGGCACAACATTCAGACGATAGAACAAATCTTCACGGAATTTTTTTTCAGTTATCAATTTTTTTAAATTTTTATTTGTGGCTGATAGAATTCGAATATTGAGCTTAATAGCTAGACGACCACCGATACGATAAATTTCTTGCTCTTGTATGACTCGCAATAATTTCACTTGAAGGTTCATAGGCATGTCGCCCACCTCATCCAGTAATAGAGTACCTCCGTTGGCCAGTTCCATCATACCAGGCTTTCCTTCTTTATTAGCCCCTGTGAAAGCTCCCCGCTCATACCCAAACAGTTCAGATTCTAGTAAGTTTTCTGGTATTGCTCCAACATTAATTTGAATAAACGGACCCTCAGCTCTAGAACTATTTCTATGAATAGTTCTAGCGATCACCTCTTTACCTACCCCGGACTCGCCAGTAATAAGGACCGTAGAATCTACCCCAGATACCCGTAAGGCTATATTTACAACCCGTTCCATTGCTGAACTATGATAGATCAAATCTTTCTGTTCCCTTACTCTAAGCGATTTGAGTTCTTGGGAAAAACGCTCGGATTGAAGCTTTAATTGATTTAACTCAGTAAAGTCACGAATGCTAATGACCACGCGGACTGGGCGGTTTTGTTCATCTAGTACAGGGCTCCCTGTAATCGCCAACTCCGTTAGGTTTTTCCCCTTGAATCTGTCAAAGGAAACTTTCCCTTCGGTCATAACCTGTCGATACACTTGACCAACCTGATCTCGACACACAATCACAAGGCGTTCTACTGAATCTCCTGTAGGATCATCAGCAGAGCCCTGCACACGAAAGAAACTTTTGTTCACCATCTGAACTCTGCCATGTGTATCTAATACAATAATGCCGTCATAAGAAGCTTCGATAATACTTCTTAACTCCTTGTTAACCTCATAGACCTCGGCTAATTTGTGCTCAGAATGTTCTAGTGCCCCATGCACCTTATTAATCAGATCAATTCGAGTTAACACTCCTGTAAGTCTCTGATTATTATTAAAAATCAACAGTCTATCAATCGTCTGTCCACAAATATCTTGAAAGCAGGTCTCCTCATCAATAATTTGCAGATTCGTATCCATTATCTGGTCCACTCTAGTATCAAATGTCGCTCCTGCCTCGATCGCCTCGAGTAATCGAAAGACCGTTAGAATCCCTACAACATTGTTCTTATCGTCCACAATGGGTGCGCAGTTAACCTTCGTTTGCCTGTATAATTCACTAACATCCTGTAGCGTTTTACTGCAATGAAGGGTTTGAGGATTCTCTAGCATAACCTGCTTTACTTTCATAAATATATCCATTCCTTTCGCTGCGCTCAAGGCACAAAACGTTATGA
>JADQBO010000034.1 GCA_016278585.1 Desulfosporosinus sp. | reverse complement strand
AAATTCCTCAATGCTCAAGGTTTCTGCCCGCCGACTATCCGCAATTCCTACGCCTTGGATGCGTTTGATAACTTCCTCTTTTTTTAACCCTAAACCACCAGCCAGTGAATTTCCTAACGTTTTACGTCTCTGACTAAAAGCAGCTTTGACCACTCGAAAGAAGTCCTTTTTATTAACATTAAAGCCTGGATAAGGGCGAAGGTCTAGTCTAATCACTGCGGAGGTTACCTTAGGCGCTGGCCAAAATGCACTTGGCAAAACGTCCATAACCTTTGTAACCTTAGCAGAAATCTGAACTGCAATGGACAAAACTCCATAGGTCTTACTCCCTGGTGGTGCAGCGATCCGATCAGCGACTTCTTTTTGAACCATGATGGTCATCCCACTTAACCGCTTCTCTTGCTCCAGAAAATGCATAATGAGCGGGCTGGTGATATAGTAGGGCAAATTTCCCACCAGATAACCCATTTGATCCCCCCATAGGTCGTTCAAGTCCAACGTTAATGCATCTTGATGCACAATCTCAAGGGGGTGTCCTTTTAACTCTTTGTTTAGGATATTAATTTTATGAGTATCCAATTCAATAGCCCACATCTTCGGTACTCTTGAAACAAGAGCCCTAGTTAATACCCCAAGCCCAGGCCCAATTTCCACTAAGGGAACTTTCGCTTGTAATGTGCTTGCAGAAACAATGCCCTCAATTACTTCGTCACTTATTAAAAAAACCTGTCCCATCGATTTATGGGCACGGGCTCCATGTTTTACGAGACGTTGGGTGTATTCAGCTGCGCTCTCCATGTCGCACCTCCTCTATCGCCTTAAAAAATTCCTCACGAGAAATTCCAAAACGGTTTAACCGATGTAGAAACTGTTTAGCATTAGAGTCTCCGATCCCTAACTTGCGACCCAGAGCTAACCTATTTTCGCCGGCTTGAGCTACCCCTACTAAACCCACCAAAAATAAGTCTTCTATGGTAAACTCCTCACTGGGAGTTTCCTTATCTTCTTGAATATGGGCGAAGGCCCGACGAATCTCGTGTAATGCAGCATTTTCGACCCCAATATCTCCTTGTTTTGTCGCTAATTTTCTTGATAAATAAGTATGTTTTGCTTGAGGTACATGGGCACGAATCCGGTTGCGGATCTGTTCTCCCACCGTATCAGGATCAGTAAAAACAATAACCCCTTGGCGATTAGCCATTTCTGCAATAAACTCTAACTTCTTCTTGGTTAGCCCATAACCCTCAGTCCAAATTACATCAACTTCCCCAAGGGCCAGCCGCACTGCATGCGCATCATTTTTCCCTTCTACAACTATAAGTTCTTTTATCATCCTTAATTCCTCCGTTTTCAACTCTTATATCTTAACCGAGAATGTTCAAATACTCAAATTATTACTTATAGGTTTGTTACTTAAAAAATAAAGAGAACGAAAGAAATATTCTTCCGCCCTCTTCATAGTAATGACTTATTTCTTTTCTCTTGTTTCTTTGTTAGTTCCATACGTTTTTATGAGCTGATCCCAGATTCGGGGATCCTCCATTCCTAAACGCCATATGGCAACACCATGTAACTTGTGTTTAAGTGCATCATCCATTTTTGCTCTTAAGCTGGCGATATTCTCGAAGTATACCTCGTGACGTACCCCATTTGCAGTATAGGTAAACTGTGGCACTTTCGCGTTGGGATCTGTAAGAATTTCTACGCCGTGTTTTTTAGCTCTTTCAAGTGTTTGTGCATAAGACAGATAATCTGGCATAGTAGGTTTGTTCGATCCCCAGTCAAATGAGTAGACGGGGAGACCCATCACAATCTTTTCTTTAGGTATTTTACCTACTGCAAATTTTATAACACGGTCTACCCATCCCTCAGAAGCTACCGGTCCTGCGGTAGTGCCCAGTCCATGCTCGTCATAGGTCATTAGAATAATTTGGTCAGCAGATTTTCCAATTGCCGCATAATCATACGCACCTGACCATAAATCTGAGGGATAATCCGCAAATTTAGCAGGAATAGAAATATTTAATACTTTGTCTTTTGCTTTTAACGCCTTTTTAAGCTCTGCGACAAAGGCAGAAAAATTTTCCCGATCTCCAGGAGGGGTTTTCTCAATATCTACCGAAATCCCGTCCCAATTATCTTTGGTTGTCAGGTTAACTAAATTGTTTACCAGGTTTGTCCTTTTCCCTGGGTTAGATAACACACTATGTGCTAAATTCTCATCAAAGCCAACCGTTCCTTTTAGTTTCATGTTATGCACCAAGGCATAGGCTTTGGACCCGTTTTTTTGAACTTGATTTTTGAGTTTTAAATCAACATCACCCGCTGAAATTACTTTACCGTTGTAATCAAAAGAGTACCAAAAAAATGCGACTTCATCCAGTAGCTTAGCATTTTTTAGGGTCGTTTCCTTTGAACTAGGTACAGGCCCTTCCTGATCAGTATAAAATCCCATAACCACTCGTTTTTCTGGCCCTAAAACAGATTCTCGCGTTGATCCTGCCTCGGCTTCCGGCAGCTGGGCCGTCTGCTCCGGTGGGGTTTGAGGAGGAGCAGCAGGTGGTTGTACATTTGTGCATCCTGTTAAAGTAAGGCCTAAAATCAAGGCACTACTCGTTAATAAAGTCAGAAACCGTTTCATATTTCACTTCAACTCCTTAAATCTAGATTCGGTCCACTGACTTTATCTTCCCCTCTTCAAAAGAGGATATGTATCTAAGCGTAAAGCGTTAATATCCTATTTAACTTAATTATGGAAGTTCAAAATAATTAGCAATTCCTTTAGCAATTGCTCTAGAAAGCTGTTCTTGATACCAAGTTTGCTGAAGTTTTTTCTGTTCCTTTTGACTTGATAAATATCCAACTTCTACGATAACAGTGGGCATATTCGAATTTTTAATAATATAAAAATCTCCAGGTTTTGCAATCCTGCGATTCATCCCTGTTATTTTAATCAGTTCTTGTTGTATTAATTCTGCTAATCTTTTTCCAGATTGAGATTTATAGTGATAAAACGTTTCTGCGCCCGAATTTCGGCCAGTTACAGTTGCATTAACATGCAAACTAACCAGAATATCCGCCTTTGCCTGGGTAGCCATTTCAATACGATGATTTAAATCAATCTGTTTCCTTGTCGCCTTTCCTTTAACTCCATTAGGAACATAATCCAGATCCTCTTCACGTGTAAGTAAAACTTCAATGCCACTTGGTCCAAACATTTCCTTAATCTTTTGTGCAATCTGAAGGTTAATTGCTTTCTCATAAATACCCTTAGAGGAAACCGCTCCAGGATCATATCCTCCGTGCCCAGGATCAAGCATTACCACATAACGATCATCAAATCGGCTAGTAACAGCGGTAGTACCCTGCCAAAATACAGACAGAACTAGCATACTCATGACACCGATAACAAGCAAAATTGCCAATTTTTTTCCTATCATTATTTTGGGCCCTAGCATCCAACACTCCCCCGTTTCGCGGTTCTATTAAAGAGTATGTGCTAGTAAATAAAGTTATACTTCCAGCAAACCAAAAGAAAAGGCCCCCGCCTAAAATGCGAAGGACCCTTGTTCCGAAACAATATGTAAATTTAATTTATTGAACATATACTGTAACGTTCCGAACTCCCCATGATAACGCTTCCTGTGTGGAACTCATGTAGAGGTCGACACGATTACCCCGAATTGCTCCACCAGTATCTAAGGCACTAGCAGCACCATAACCCTCAACGTACACTTTCTTTCCTAAAGGAATCACTCTAGGATCTACTGCTATAATCCCCCTACGGACCGCTGCTCCCGTAGCTGTTGTCCCTCCAGGTATACAATATGCGCTGGCTCTCATAACATAAGCGCGCTTAAAACTAATCGTATTACCGCCCCTCGAAATAGAGGTTTGTGTACCCCTCGAAACAACTTGATTAGTAGGAGATTTAACCACTTGTTGACTAAGTATCTCTCGATCGACCTCTTTGCCGTCCTCTAGTGTTAGTCTGACCGTCTGTTCTTGAAGGCCATTAGAGCCACGACTGACAATCCTATCTGGTAATCCAACCGGATAGTCTCCTGCCTTTGCAACCGTTTGATAAGGAATCTCACTTTTTACAGTTTCTATACGGTGCGTAACCCTTACCACATTTAACTGGTCATTTGGTTCCAAAACGCGGTCAAGGGCTAGGGAAATTTTATCCTTAGTCCCTATGGAAATACCTAGTTTCTTAAGCGCCTCAGCAACTGTTCGTGGTGCTATATAAGTCTCGTACTTCTTACCGTCCGCGCTGACTTGAATGGGAATCGATCTAAGTACTTTGATATCCATTTGATTCGTTACAGCGTCTGATCGTGATACATTTACTTCATCAACATCTTTAATCCCCAGTTCATAACGAGCTGATAACTCGTCAAGCGCTTCTCCCACAGTCTTAGCTGGTGTTCTTGTATTAAATACTTGCTCGTCAACCGAGAGTTGCACAGGTACACTACTCGTTACCTCAATCGTTAAACCCTTTTCAACTTTAGTGTCTCGTGAGGGACTTACAAGGTCCTCTGGAAAAAACTCAAGTTTCGATGAATGCTCAAGTGCCTGCCCCACAGTCCCAAAGATCGTTGTGATATGTACCTGCTTACCATTAATATTGGCATTGATGGTTTTCACATTGTATAACACAATTATAGATGCAATCAGGAAAATTGTAACTACAGCAACGGCTATTTGGACATTACGAGATGTCCGAACTAAGGTCAAAGCCTGAGTTCGATTCGACAGAAACATTAAATCCCTCCAAAAACGCTGATAACAACTTTATTTTAAGGCATAAGTAGTCAGTTGTCAAAAATTTATTCCATTATATGGACTCTAAGACATGAATTCGGACAGACTTTCGTCCCCAGTCAAGACACTGACGGAGGGTTGAAAAAAAGACATCGATTCTATTCCCAGAAATATGTCCCCCTGTATCTGCGGCTATAGCATACCCATATCCTTCGACATAGAGCTTGCTACCCATTGCAATAACCTTTGGATCAACGGCAATCAAGCCTTCTCTTGGCTCAACACCTGTAGCCGTATTATTACCCGTATACGTATAGGCCGTCGCCTCAACGTTGAAGGTTTTGCTGATATTTAGCTTAGCTAAATCAACCTCTTCTTTGGCACGTGCTAGTCTAGTGTTTTGAACAATTACCTTCTTCTTTGGAATAGGTTTCGTATTTCGAACAATTATTTCGTTTTTGGGACTTTTTAGTTCAAAGGATTCTACTTGCTGGTCGACTGGTTGTCCACCCATCTCCATCGTCTTCACAACCTCACGCCTAATCCCTTTTTCCCCTTTTGCCTGTATTTGACTTGTACCCGGAAGGAGTTTATCCGACTCTATATATTGCGTATCAAAAGGAATCTCCGTATTAATTAATTGTGTTTTACTTGTTATCTTCATTTTAAGCTCATCACTGGGTGCTTCTTGACCATCATCATCCGCGCTCAGAATCCCCATACTTAAACTGTCGGAACTTAAGGAATGCACTACCTGAAGTGGTGGTTGCATAGTTCTCGTAATATCTAGACTGTTTAGTGAGGAATACCTTGTTCCTGCCGCTAAAACTGCCAAACTTCCAAAGTATGCACTCCATAATTTGGTTCTACGCCAATAATCGGAATAAATAGTAATCGGCAAAGAATACATACTAGACCTCCTTACCAAAGGCTATGATATTGAGTAAAAAAAAAGAACCTTCTGATCGAAGGTCCGATTAAACCAGCCTAAAAACTTTTTCTGCGTTATGCATAGTTTGAAAGGCTACGTTCTCAAAGTCCAAGCCTTTAATTTCGGCTAGCTTTTTCACAATTTCCTTAACATACGTTGGTTCATTACGTTTTCCACGACGAGGCTCAGGGGTTAAA
>JADQBO010000451.1 GCA_016278585.1 Desulfosporosinus sp. | reverse complement strand
CAAACCTTTTTTTACGGCAACAATGAAAGAAAGTTGGGTGGGGAAGGAAGCCTTACGAAAGAAGAGCCTCCTTCTTACCAAGTGACTGTACATTGTCCCCTAGAGGTCCCAGAGTGGTATAAACGAGGGATTATCTATCAAATTTTTGTAGACCGTTTCTATCATGCTCATGAAGATAACTTCGTTCTATATCCCAGAAAGAATGCTCTCTTGCATGCTAATTGGAATGACACGCCTTTCTATATTAAAGATGAGCAAGGCAGGGTGACTCATTGGGACTTCTTTGGAGGGAATCTGTTAGGGGTCATCAAAAAGTTACCTTATCTCCATGAGTTGGGAATCAGCATAATCTACTTCAATCCGATTTTTGATGCTCCTAGTAATCATAAATATGATACTGCGGATTATAAAACCATTGATCCAATGTTTGGAGATGAAGAGATCTTTGAGTACTTAATTAAAGAAGCAAACCAATATGGAATCTCAATTGTGCTAGACGGTGTATTTAGTCACACGGGGAGTGATAGTGTTTATTTTAATCGCTATAATACTTTCCCGGGTTTGGGTGCTTATCAATCGTCGGAGTCTCCCTACTATCAGTGGTATCAATTCAAACCTAATAGCCAGGAGTATCAGTGTTGGTGGGGTGTTGATGCTCTGCCGGAAGTGAATGAATTGAACCCTTCCTATCAAGACTTTTTATTGAATGCTGAGGATGGGGTTATCCAGAAGTGGATGAAAAAGGGACTTGCTGGCTGGCGTTTGGATGTGGCTGACGAGCTACCGGATGAATTTATCCAGACATTGAGGAAAACTATAAAAACCATTAATCCAGAGGCAGTCCTTATAGGGGAAGTATGGGAGGATGCTACCAACAAGCGGAGCTATGGTAAATTACGTGAGTATTTTTGGGGTTATGAGCTGGATGCTACGATGAATTATCCTTTTCGAGACAGTTTCCTTAGTTTCTTGCTGGGAAAGACTTCTTCAAGCTTAGTACATCAACAAGTGATGAGTTTGTATGAAAACTATCCCCGAGAGAATTTCTATGGGGCCATGAACCTTATCGGCAGCCACGATCGAGAGCGGATCTTAACCCTCTTGGGTGGGGCTCCTAATGAACAGGATTTGTCGGAAATAGAGAAACAAACATTTAGGCTCTCCCAAAAGGCGCGAAAACTTGCAGTGCAAAGGCTAAAGCTAGTCAGCCTTATTCTAATGGCTTTTCCCGGCGTACCTTGTGTGTATTATGGGGATGAGGTGGGGGTGGAAGGATATAGCGACCCTTATAATCGGGGAACGTATCCTTGGAATAAAGAAGACCAAGAAATCTTGGCATGGTACAAACGGATTATCCGACTGCGTTTAGAGTATGAGGAGTTACAATCAGGAGATTTCCAATCATTTTACATAGCTCCCGATATCTATGGATTTAAGCGGTCGGGGAGAGCTGAGGAAATTTTAATTTTAATCAACCGTCATGAGACACAAACGGTGGAAATCAACCTTAAACCTATTTTGCGCGATAAACTAAGGCAGAGTTCTCTGGTGATTAATTTATTAAGCGGGAACATTCTCTCTGGGCCAATGGCACAGACCCTTAATTTGAATCCTTTATCAGCCCAAGTTCTATTGAGTAAGCAAGATCGATTACCGTTTCCACTTCCAGTATTTAAGCGTTCTTGTGGGGTGTTGATGCCTATTAGCTCCTTGCCTTCGGATGTGGGGATGGGAGATATGGGAAAAGAGGCATTTCAATTTATCGATTTTTTAGTGAACTCTGGTCAATCTATTTGGCAAGTGTTGCCTTTAAACCCAGTAGGTTTAGGGGATTCTCCCTATCAAAGTGATTCAGCGTTTGCTGGAAACTTGAGGCTAATCAGCCTGGAATGTTTGATCCAAGAGAGACTTTTAAACGTGGATTATACAAAGGGATTGGATCAGACCGAGTTGTCCCCAAAGATGTTTAAAGAAGTCAGTCTCCGAAAAGCGTTTAAATCGTTTAAGGCTCTTATTCAAGACCAGGACCAAAACCAAGAATCTGTTCGTATTGGGCCAAAGTTCAATTATCTTTCTCGACAAAACTATCAGAGCTTTCAAAGGGATAACAAGGAATGGTTAAAGGATTATAGTTTGTATCGAGCCTTAAAGGTTCGTTTCGGGGAGATGCCCTGGTATGACTGGGAACCGGAGCTTGCTTTTCGCAACGGCGACAAGCTCGAAGAGTATTCTACTCTGCTCGAAGATGAGGTAGAGTTCAACGACTTTGTTCAATATACCTTTTATCATCAGTGGCAAGAGTTGCGGCAATATGCTAAAGCAAAGGGTATCAAACTAATAGGAGATCTTCCGATCTTTGTAGCTGCCGATAGCTGCGACGTATGGGTAAACCGACGGTTTTTCAAGATCGACCAGGGCGGCAGACCGACTAAAGTAGCGGGAGTTCCTCCCGATTATTTTAGTAAGACAGGCCAACTATGGGGGAATCCTGTATATGACTGGGACGCCTTAGCATCAGAGAATTACTCCTGGTGGAAACAAAGAATCAAACATATGATTGGACTCTTTGACTTAATTCGTCTGGACCACTTCCGTGGCTTTGAAGCTTATTGGGAGATTGATGCTCAGGAAGAAACAGCGATTAACGGCCGATGGATTAAAGGACCGGGGAAACGATTTTTTGAAAGCCTATCTGAAGAGTTTGGGGAGCTGCCTTTTATTGCGGAGGACTTGGGAATCATCACACCGGAAGTCGATGTTCTGAAACAAATTTTTGGATTTCCAAGCATGAAGGTGCTACAGTTTACTGCGCTAGAGGAGACAAACTTCGAGGAAGATTCTCACCTTATTTATTACTCAGGTACTCATGATAATGAAACCCTTGTAGGATGGTATTAGGCGAGCCTGACGGATGATGAGAAATCGACCTTGGCCGGAGATGAACAGCAGGATAATGAACCAAAGGCAGCCTGCCGTAGATTGATAGAGGAGTTGTATAGAAGTCCAGCCCCTTGGGTGATTGTTCCTATGCAAGATATCCTGGGTTTGGACACAGATGCTAGGATGAATGTACCAGGGACAGTCGAAGGGAATTGGCAATGGCAGCTGAATAAAGATCTATTAACGACTGCAGTAAAAGGGTGGCTTCGTTCAGTAGCTAGGGAAACAAAGAGATTCCGTATGTAGGTGTTGGGGCGTAGTGAAACAGGAGTTTCACTACGCCCCATTTCTTTTAACATCCTAGGCGATTTACAAGTGTAAGATAGCCTTATTATTACAAGTAAATAGTTTTCTATCGGAAGGTTATCCAGTAACCAAATTAGGATTTTCGTAATAGTTAAGAAGGATTATGAGACTATTATTTTGCTGAGAATTAATAGTAATTATTAATTATGGACAAAAGGGTAGAGACAAAAACCGCATCCTTTTTCGTAAGAAACAATAATTACCCTATCGAAACGTACCATAAATGAGTAATAAAAAGGTTAGATAGATTCCTTGCGTGATTTGCCTGAATAGAAATTCTATTTTAGGGAAATAGCCCTAAGTTATTATAAAATATATTGATTGAGAACATATCGATAACCTATAGACATCATTTGATCATAATGATATTCTTGATTGTGATCAAAGTCACAACGGGAAGGAGGTTAGAGGCACAATAAGCTAACTAAGCTAACTAAGCTCATTTAAAGTTCCTTGCATGGCGCTAAGAAATTTGATCGTAGCCTTTAAACGGGTAATGATAACCATACAAATAAGAGGGGTGGGGTTCGATATGACCCGCTTAACTTACTATAGTAATCAGTCTAACGAGGATAATTTGAATCGAGAATTAGGAGATAGAGCTTATCCAATATGGTTGTTAATTAACCCCAAATACCCTGCAGTTCGCCAGGATATTTGGAGACATGTATTAGATGAAATTCAGGACAGAATATTTAGGGAAATGCAAACAAGAATAGATACTTCTAACCTTTATATTAGAAGTGCCGTCAGCGATGGTGGGATAGTTCCTAATACTTTAAATTGGTGGGGTAACGAAGTAGCAAAAGAAATAAAGTATTTTAGGGGAATTGTCGATGAATACAAACCCAAACTATTAATATCGTTTGGTGCGTTTCCCTATGAATTTGCGAGGCGCGTCTTCGAAGTCAAACCAGAAAAAGGACCTAAGGCATGGAACTCATCTATTTTAAAGGATAGATTTGAACAATCCATGAAAACCTTTGATATTAATCGAACCAATCGGATACCTTTACTTCGTCGAGTTATTGCTACTGATAAGTTCAATGAAACTCAAAATTTCCTATCCCGGACTGAAAGGGAGACTTATTTTCACAACGTAGGGAGTAAAATTGCTGATAGAATTATCGAGAACAAGGATCATCTGGATATTTGGATTAAGTAAACTCATATTGTAACTCACTTTCCGTCAAGTGAAGGAAGTGTTTATATTGAATAAGATATTAATCATTGATGATGAAGAGCAATTGTGTTGGGCTCTGGAGAAAGGCCTTCGCCAGGAAGGATATCAAGTGATAACATCCACTCGGGGGAAAGAAGGCCTGGAACTAATTCGGAATGAATTACCTTCCTTGGTTATCCTTGATCTCAAAATGCCTGAAATGGATGGGTTAGAAGTACTAGTTAAGGCCAAAGACCTTATTCCAAAACTTCCAGTTATTATGATAACGGCCCACGGTTCAATTGACACTGCTATCGAAGCTATGAAACTAGGTGCCATTGATTATATTTCCAAGCCATTTGACCTTAATGAGCTCAAACTAATCGTAAAACAGGCTTTAATGGTTAATCGTTTACAGGAAGAAGTTGTTTTCTTACGTTCTGAACTCAATAGAAAACATGGTCGAATTTTAGGGGACAGTCCAGCAATTCAGGAAGTTAATACTCTTGTCGAAAGGGTAGCTGATAGTAATGCTACCGTGATGATTACCGGGGAAAGCGGGACTGGCAAAGAGGTTGCAGCGTTATCGATCCACCACTTAAGCTACCGTCGAGAAAAACCCTATGTTCCCATTAACTGTGCCGCACTGCCAGAATCATTGCTGGAAAGTGAGTTATTTGGTCATGAGAAGGGTGCCTTCACAGGTGCAGCGGTCCGTAAATCAGGTCGTTTCGAATTGGCTGACAAAGGAACACTTTTCTTGGATGAGGTTACTGAGATGCCGCTGTCTATGCAAGTAAAACTGCTTCGAGTTCTTCAGGAAAGACAGTTTGAAAGAGTAGGAGGAACCGAAAGTATTAGTATTGATGTAAGAGTTATTGCTGCTACTAATCGTGATCCTTTAGAATGTATTAAAAACGGGACTTTTCGAGAGGACCTGTACTATCGATTAAATGTTTTGCCGATTCACATTCCTCCCTTACGGGAAAGAGCAGCGGACATTCCCTTATTGACTAGGCACTTTCTAAAAATATATAACCCTGCTAAGGAGCAAGGGATCTCTTCAGAGGTTATGGGGTTACTAATAAACTATAAGTGGCCTGGGAACATCCGAGAATTACAGAATGTCATAGAGAGGGCAGTTATCCTCTCTCAGGGAAATGACATTTTGGTACACCATTTACCAAAGGAAATTCAGGAGGTTGAGATTATTAAAAGTGGAACTGATCAAGTAATCCTTAATTTCCCAGACAAGGGGATTTCCTTTGATGAGGTAGAAAGAGAGTTCATTTTTAAAGCTCTTGAGAAAAGTAGCGGCAATCAAACGGAAGCGGCCCACCTGCTAGGTATTACTCGCTCAGCACTTCTATATAGGGCTCAAAAATACGAAATTAAGTTGTAACCTTAGACGTTTAGATAATAACACGATTGGCAAGTTATATCTAAGGAGGGATAAGTCTGAAACATATGTAGAATAAAGCAGATTCGTTTTGGAGCAAAGCAAACA
>JADQBO010000173.1 GCA_016278585.1 Desulfosporosinus sp. | reverse complement strand
GTCCTTAACCTACTATAAACGGTAAATCTCTGGGGGGATAAACTATTGCAGGAAATGACTAGACGTGAGATCAAAAAACTTAGGACTAAAAAGACGATAGCAGAAATAGCTTTAAAGCTTTTTTTTAAAAAAGGGCTGAATGAAACTACCGTAGCGGAAATAATGGAGGAAGCTGTTCTGGGGACGGGTACCTTTTATAATTACTTCGAATCGAAGGAGGCTATTCTAAAATACTGCCTTGCTGAAAGAATAGAGTATGTCAAACAAACTTGTGAAGATATACAAACATCACCTTTAAATACAAGGCAAAAATTGTCCCGGATGCTTCACGCTGTAGGAATAACCCATGAAGAAAACCAGCTGCTGATAAGTATATATATGAAATTTTACCGTAATCCTGATGAAGTTGATAAGATGGCACCTCATGGAGCTAGGTTTAAGGAGATTCTGTCCAGTATCATTTTAGAAGGACAAGATCGAAATGAGTTGAGAAAAGATATTCCTGCGGAAATAATGAATGAGATGTTTTCTGGGATTCTTAAGTCTACAATGAATAGCAGTTTAGACATTTCTTTTATGGATAATATCAATTATAAATTTTCGTTGCTATTAGAAGGGGTTATTAATAAGAAAGATGACGAGGTGTGATGGACTCTTAACAACCCACCCCTTTGACGCAACTTCATATCAATTCTTTTTTGGGGTATAATAAACGTAATTCACAATTATGAAAATTTCTAAATAGTTAAGAAGGGGCGATTTAGTGAAGGAACAACGTGAAGGCCTTGTGGAGGATATATGGCGCTTTTTCAGCTCAATGAAACTTGGATTACTATTATTAGGATTAGTAGCCCTTGTTGCAGGATTAGGAACAGTCTTCCCCCAAGCGAACCTAGAACCAGAGAAGGCTAAAGCTGTAGGGCAAATCTGGCAAACCCTTGGTTTTACACAAATTTATCGTACAAGTTGGTTTGGCTTATTATTGGGTTTACTTTGTGTAAATTTAATAGTGTGCAGTATACAACGTTTTCAGGGGATCTATAATCGAACCTTTGCTCTCAAGCCACCCGAAAATGTTTCTAGCGTGCCTAATAAGGTTAGGGCGAAATTAGTAGGAGATAGTGAACCTCTTAAGAAATCTGTTTTAGGGGTGCTGGAACACAGTGGGTTTAAGGTAACCACGAAATTAGGGGACAAAGGTTGGAGTTTTATAGCCATTAAACGACGCCTGGGAAATTGGGGTTCACTTATTTCCCATATTTCCTTTGTTGTTTTAGTCATTGGAGCGATCTTAGGAACAACGTTGGGTTTTAAGGGGTTTTTTATGATCAGTGCGGGGACAACTATACCTATAACCTCCATTAATGTATCTAAAGGAACGGTCAAAGAAGATTTTAATGTACATATTTATTCAGCCGAAGATCGGTTTTTGCCCAATGGGGAACGAGATAACTGGTATACAGATATGGCGATTTTAGAAAACGGTCAGGAAGTAATCCGTCAAACAATCTCTGTAAATCATCCCCTGACATACAAAGGCGTGACATTTTACCAATCAAGTTTTGCTAATGGGGCTCGTCTAACCGTCGACATGAAGGATCAAAAAATTCCCGTGGTTTTACAAGACCACGGGGGGAATTACTTTCAAGCACCTGGAACGGACCTTTATCTTATCATTGCTGCAATGAAAAACGATCCACAAAAGCCGATTATTCTTTATCAAGTCTATAGAGGGCAAGAGGTCGATCCTGTACAAACAGGGCAACTCAACACAGGGGAGACTATAGACGTTCAGGGTGAATATAGGTTAACCCTCGAGGGTAATGCTGGATTTACTGGCTTACAAGTTAAACAAGACCCAGGAATATGGGTCGTTTGGCTGGGATGTGCCTTATTGCTATTAGGACTTATGTTATCATTCTATTGGCGCACACTGGTTGTGTCAGGAGTTTTCGAATCTGGTCAGGAGGCAGAGGGAGCGCTGACGATGGGGGCTTTGGCTGCTAAAGTTACTGGCGGGGTCCAGCAAGAGTTAGATCGTTTGGTTCGAGATATCCAGGCAAAATAGCCGAATTTAAGTCCTGACGAAATAGATAAGGAGGATAAGCACTGTGGATCAGGGGTTACAAAACTTGGAGCTTTTTTCATTTTACGTTATGTTAATGTCCTATATACTCTGTATGATTCTTTACTGGGTTTGGATAGGCACTAAAAATGAACTGATAGGTCAAGTCGCAACGTATATTACCATTATTGCCTTAGCTGCCAATACGTTGGCCATCCTCGTACGAATGATCATTGCGGGACGTCCGCCGCTATCTAATTCCTATGAGTTCTTGTTGACGTTTATTTGGGGAATCACAGTTGTTTATCTGTTTATAGAATATCGCTATAAGCTAAGGTCTCTGGGCGCCTTTATCATGCCCATTTCCTTTATGATCTTGATGTTCATTATTATGAGTATGGGACCGGAGGAGCGAATTGCCCAAGCGATACCTCCAGCCCTTAAAAGTCAATGGCTTACTTTTCACGTATTGACAGCCACGTTAGCTTATGGAGCGTTTGCCATATCTTTTGGATTAGGGGTTATGTATCTACTTAAATTAAGTCAAGAAAGTAACGGGAAAAAATCTCATTCACAAGGGATTATCTCGCGTTTCCCCGACTTAGACGTAATCGATGAGTTGTCATACAAAGTCATTGGGTTTGCGTTTCCACTCTTGACCCTTTGCATTATTACGGGAGCAATATGGGCAAATTATGCTTGGGGTACTTACTGGTCGTGGGACCCTAAAGAGACCTGGTCTTTAATTACCTGGATTATCTATGCTGCTTATTTGCATGCTAGACTGATGTACGGATGGAAAGGGAAAAGAGCGGCCTGGATGACAATATTTGGGTTTGCAGCGGTATTATTTACGTTCTTTGGCGTCAATTATTTTTTACCGGGACTGCATTCCTATGCTAGCAGTCAAGCAATCATGCTTGTTTAATACTGTCTTTAGATAATTGGAGCCTTTAGTTAATTCTAGAATTCACAAGTACTAGCAGGAGAAATGTCCGAATAGCACGAACTTAAAACTAGGAGAAAAGTTAGAGAAGGTGACTATAGTTTATGTCCCAGTATTATCCTATTTTTATGGATTTAAACGCTCTGCCGGTTTTGGTCGTCGGAGGAGGAAGTGTGGCTTTACGCAAAGTTGAAACTCTTTTGCATCATGGCGCTTTAGTGCGGATTGTCTCCCCTCGTCTTGTTCCAAAACTTCAGGAACGGATTGATGGAAAAACTTGTGTTTGGGTAGAAAAGAACTATTCAACAGACGATATTCAAGAAGCTATGCTTGTTTTTTCATGCACAGAAATCGAAGCAATTAATGCTCAAGTATCCCGAGATGCTAAAGCTTATTGCAGACCGGTGAATGTCGTTGATGACCCAGAAAAGTGTAGTTTTATTGTTCCATCTATTATGGAACAAGGGGATCTGAAAATTGCGGTCTCGACAGGAGGAAGTAGTCCCATTGTAGCCCGTCAAGTTCGTGCTGACTTAGAAGAAATGTACGGTTCTGAGATGACGGAATATCTGGGGTTACTCAAACATTGGAGAACTAGAGCTAAGGCCGATTTGCCACCTGAAAAGCGAAGTATCTTTTGGAATCGCGCAACGGACGGCGAAGTGATAAGACTTATTAAAGCCGACCGATTAACCGAGGCGAAAGGAGTGGTGGAAACGTGTTTCCTGTCGCTATTGGATTGAATCATCGGAGTGCACCTGTTGAAATTAGGGAAAAAATGAGTTTTCACCCTTCTCAAATGCAGAAGGCTCTTAGAGACTTAAGAAATTGTCCGGGACTTGAAGGAGTCGTGATTCTCAGCACTTGTAATCGTACCGAGATCTATGCTGCAACAACAGATGTGGAAACGGGAATTCGCTCTATTAAGGAGTTTTTTGCCAGCCATCATGGAATCGAGGAAAGCATACTTGAGAATTACTTGTATGCCCACACCTTATATGATGCAGTTCGCCACTTGTATCGAGTTGTATCTGGGTTGGACTCGATGGTTCGAGGAGAGACCCAAATCCTTGGACAAGTTAGCAATGCTTATCAACAAGCTAACCAGGCAGAGGTCACCAACAAAGTGATCAATGTTCTATTTCAGAATGCCTTAGCGGTGGGTAAACGTGTACGAACAGAGACCTTGATTGACCAGCACCCTGTTTCTATTAGTTATACAGCCGTTGAACTTGCCAAACAACAATTTGGGGAACTAGAGGGCAAGGGGATTCTAATTATGGGAGCAGGGGAAATGAGTACTCTAACGGCTAAACACTTAGTTTCTGCAGGAGCGACGACCGTCTTGGTGTCGAATCGGTCCTATGAAAAAGCGGTTTTATTAGCGGAGGAGTGTTGCGGTCGGGCAGTAAGGCTTGATGACGTAGACCAATACCTTAAAGAAGTCGATATTGTCATTTCTGCAACCGCTTCGAAACATTTTGTGTTACTGCCGGAACGCATGCTGAAAATCATGGAGCACCGTAAAGATCGTCCTATGCTGCTTATTGATATAGCGGTTCCACGCGATATTCACCCCGATATAGGGGGAATTCCTCTGATTACTTTATTTGATATTGATGATTTACGTGGGGTTGTTGACCGCCATCACCAAGAACGTGAAATTGCAGCCGCCAATGCAGAAAAGATTATCGATGACGAAATGGAGTTATTTCTCAAATGGCATAATTCCTTGTATGTTGTCCCGACGATCTTAGCTTTACAGCAAAAAGGAGAACAGATTAGAGATTTGCAAGTTGAACGTGCCCTGGGGCATTTAACCGGGTTAACGCCAAAACAGGAAAAGGTCATCCGTTCTATGGCTAATTCCATTGTCAATCATTTGCTGCATTTGCCAATTATAAATCTCAAAGAGTATGCCAATACCAGTCAAGGTCATCTCTATACTGAAATTTTGCAGAATTTATTTGATTTAAAGGTTAGCGAAGAGGCAGAACGCCCAAGTTTAATGGCGAATAAAAGTCAAGGGCAAGCATATCATAGGAGGGCTGAATGAAAAACATCCGCATTGGAACTCGGGATAGCCAATTAGCAATGTGGCAAGCCGAGTGGGTACAAAGCCAACTAACGAAACTTTATCCTCATTTTAACTTTGAGATTGTCTCCATGAAAACAAAAGGGGATAAGATACTGGATGTTCCCCTTTCTAAAATCGGAGACAAGGGTTTATTTACGAAGGAATTGGAACAGGGTCTGCTGGATGATGAACTTGATATGGCAGTTCATAGTCTTAAAGATATGCCAACCTTATTACCTCCAGGGTTAATCATCAGTGCCTTTTGTGAGAGGGAAGAGCCAAGAGACGTTTTTTTAAGTAGGAATGGGGTCCCAATCGAAAAACTGCCTCCTGGAGCTGTTATTGGCACAAGCAGCTTGCGTCGGAAATCACAACTTAAACATTATCGACCAGATCTTAATTTTATGGATTTGCGGGGAAACCTTCAGACTCGTTGGAGGAAGCTACAGGAATCTGATATGGCAGGTATTATCCTTGCTGCCGCTGGTGTTAAGCGTTTAGGCTGGGAAGAGCGAATAACTCAAATCCTGCCGGAAGATATTATGCTTTCTGCAGTCGGACAGGGATCAATTGCCGTGGAAATTGCTCAGGAACGTTCAGATATTGCAGAGCTATTATCTCGTCTAAACCATACTGCTACTGAACAAGCAGTCCTTGCAGAGCGAAGCTTAATGCGTAAGCTTGAAGGGGGTTGCCAAGTTCCTATTGGGGCTTTGGCCGAAATTGTTGAAGGGCAGATTCTGCTGCGAGGAATGGTGGCAAGCCTAGATGGGACTCGTTTGATTAAGGCGGAGGCCAAAGGCATCGATCCTAAAACCTTGGGCATTGAAGTT
>JADQBO010000167.1 GCA_016278585.1 Desulfosporosinus sp. | reverse complement strand
CAAACTTCTGCTGTAAGGCAGGAGCGATTTCGTTTTCGTATCTATCTTTCAGACGAGCCACTAAGGTCCCTCCTTTCGCGATTAGTGTTTAATCTGGCAGATTCGCGCCGCAATGTTTACAGACACGGAATTTCTCGTTTTCCGTCACCTTGAAACTGACGCGAGTCACGGATTTACACTCTTGGCAATATAACATTACGTTCGAGCTAGCCATGGGAGCTTCTTTTGAAACGATGCCACCTTGAGGCATACTTTGAGAGGGTTTTGTATGACGTTTAATCATGTTAGCCTTCTCGACCACAACGCGGCCTTTCTTGAGAATCACATCAATAACTTTGCCTTTTTTACCGGCATCTTTGCCACTGATTACCATGACATAGTCGCCTTTTTTGACGTGTATCTTTTTAGGTTGTACCTTTTGCTTAGTAGCAGCCACTTTCTTCACCTCCACCCATTATGGGTCTTAGATAACTTCCGGTGCTAAGGAAATAATTTTCATATAATTATCACGCAGTTCACGAGCTACTGGTCCAAAGATACGAGTACCACGAGGACTTTTGTCATCTTTAATGAGGACTGCTGCGTTCTCGCTAAACCGTATATAAGATCCGTCCGTACGACGAATTTCTTTCTTTGTCCGCACGACTACGGCCTTAACAACTTCACCCTTTTTAACAACGCCCCCTGGCGTTGCATGTTTAACTGAAGCTACGATAATATCTCCAATTGTTGCATATCGTCGCATAGAGCCGCCCAGTACGCGAATACACATCAACTCTTTAGCGCCTGAATTGTCACCAACTCTTAGCCTAGTTTGTACCTGGATCATTCCATTGACCCCCTTCCGAACTAAATATCAAAGATTTACCAAACCACTGATCTCTCAGTTATCTCAACCACTCGCCAGCACTTATCCTTGCTCAAGAGGCGAGTTTCCATGATCGTGACAGTATCCCCTATGCGGGCCTCGTTGTTTTCGTCATGAGCCTTGTAGTTTTTCGTACGAGTGATCGACTTTTTATAGGTCGGATGACTCTCAGTGATCTCAACTGCTACAACGACTGTTTTATCCATCTTGTCGCTAATAACTTTACCATACCGTAGCTTTCGTTGGGCTCTTTCCACGTTAAAATGCCTCCTTTCTCACTTTAGGCACGTTCAATCTTTAACTCGCGCTCACGAAGAATCGTTTTGCCGCGGGCAATTCCTTTGCGGACTTCACGAATTCGCATTGGATTATCTAATTGTCCCGTTGCCAACTGGAAACGCAAATTAAACAGTTCCGTTTTAAACTCGTCGATTTCCTTTAAAACTTCTTCATTAGTCAGGTCTCGGAAATCTTTAGTTTTCATTTGCGTCACCTCCTTCTTGATCTGCACGGCTAACGAACTTGCATTTAACCGGGAGTTTATGCATTGCTAGACGTAGAGCCTCGCGAGCTTGTTCCTCTGTTACGCCGTTTAACTCAAACATTATACGGCCTGGCTTTACAACAGCTACCCAATATTCCGGCGAACCTTTACCACTACCCATACGTGTTTCAGCAGGTTTAGCTGTAATAGGCTTATCTGGAAATATTTTAATCCAGACTTGACCACCACGTTTAATATAACGTGTCATTGCAATACGAGCAGCCTCGATCTGACGATTTGTAATCCAGCCTGCTTCTAAAGCCATAAGGCCGTATTCACCAAAAGTAATTTTATTACCACGTGTAGCCTTTCCTGATAAACGGCCACGATGTTGTTTACGATGTTTCACTCTGGCTGGGACTAACATCTAGTTTCCTCCTTCCACCTGAGCGACGGCCTTCTTGGCGGGTAGAACCTCACCTTTATAAATCCAAACCTTGATACCAATTTTTCCATACGTGGTATTGGCTTCGGCAAATCCGTACTCAATATCTGCACGCAGTGTGTGAAGGGGAACTTTCCCTTCATGATACCATTCAGTTCGGGCAATTTCGGCTCCAGCCAAACGACCGCTGCATTGAATTTTAATACCTTGAGCACCCTGCCTCATTGTTCGACCAACTGTTTGTTTCATAGCCCGTCGGAACGATATACGCTTTTCAAGTTGTAGAGCAATGTTTTCTGAAACTAGTTGGGCGTCAAGCTCAGGTTTCTTAATTTCTACGATATTTACTGCTACTTGCTTGCCAGTTATGGCTTCAAGTTGTTTGCGCAGGTTTTCTACTTCAGTGCCACCACGTCCAATAACAATACCAGGTTTCGCTGCATGAACAGACACTTTTACACGGCTAGCTGCCCTTTCGATTTCAACTTTAGGACATCCAGCTTGTTTAAGTTTTTTCTTTACGAACTCACGAATCTTCAAATCCTCATGAAGAAGTTCCATGTAGTTCTTGTCTGCATACCAACGGCTTTCCCAGTCCCGGATAATTCCGACACGGAGGCCTTTGGGATTAACCTTTTGACCCACAGTTTAGCCCTCCTTCTTCTCGCCTACAACTACAGTAATGTGACTGGTCCGTTTCCGGATTTGATCAGCACGTCCCATAGCTCGAGGCTTGATGCGTTTTAAAGTCGGTCCTTGATCCACACATATTTCAGTAACATACAGATCATCAACATTCATGTCATAGTTATGCCCTGCATTAGCGACTGCAGACTTCAGCACCTTGGTTACATCACCTGTAGATCCATTAGGGGTAAACTGAAGAATAGCGAACGCATCACTGATTTTTTTGCCACGGATCAAATTAACAACCTGGCGCACCTTACGAGGAGAGATACGTACATATTTTGCCACTGCTTTTGCTTGCATGTGCCTTAACCTCCTCTCGAATTATCGTAAGCCGCTGGATTTTTCACTGCCAGCATGGCCCTTATAGGTGCGGGTTGGCGAAAACTCACCAAGTTTATGGCCCACCATGTCTTCTGTAACATAGATTGGCACATGTTTTCGTCCATCGTGAACCGCAATGGTGAGTCCGACCATTTGCGGGAAAATTGTTGAGCGTCTGGACCACGTCTTGATAACGCGTTTTTCGCCTGATTCGTTCATCACTTCTACACGTTTGAGTAAGCGAGCTTCGACAAAAGGTCCTTTTTTCAGAGATCTGCTCATTTATGGGCCTCCTTTCGACTACTTAGTACGCCGCTTCACAATAAAGCGATTCGACGGGTTTTTCTTCTTCCGGGTTTTTGCGCCCAGTGCTGGTTTTCCCCAAGGAGTGCATGGGTTCCGACCAATAGAGTTACGGCCTTCACCACCACCGTGTGGATGATCCACAGGGTTCATCACAGATCCACGGACAGTCGGACGAATACCCATCCAACGTGACCTTCCGGCCTTACCAACGTTGATATTCTCGTGATCGAGGTTTCCGATTTCACCGATGGTTGCACGGCACTCAATACGGATCATTCGCATCTCACCTGATGGAAGTCTTAAGGTTGCATAAGAACCTTCTTTGGCCATAAGTTGAGCTGATCCCCCAGCTGAGCGAACCATCTGTCCACCTTTACCAGGTTTCATTTCGATGTTGTGTAATAAAGTACCGACCGGAATATTTTGCAAGGGTAAGGTGTTGCCCACCTTAATATCTGCATCCGGACCAGAAACAACCATTTGATCTACACGCAACCCATTAGGTGCTAAGATATAAGTTTTGACGCCATCCTGATAAAACAATAACGCGATATTAGCCGAGCGGTTTGGATCGTATTCAATACTCGCGACGCGAGCAGGAATTCCATCTTTAGTACGCTTAAAGTCAATAATACGATATTTGCGTTTATGTCCGCCACCTTTATGGCGTACACTCAGTCGTCCGTCGTTATTCCGTCCCGCCTTTTTAGTCAAGGGCTTGACTAAAGAGCGTTCGGGCTCAGTTCTAGTAATCTCTTCAAATGTCGAACTTGTCATATTCCGACGACTTGGAGAGGTCGGTTTAAAAGTCTTTATTGCCATAGCTCTTCATTATCCTCCTTTGCTTCAAGCTGCTTACAGGCCCGCGAAGTTATCAATCTTATCTCCAGCTTTAAGCGTAGCAATCGCTTTTTTGCGATTGGATGTTTTGCCAAGATATTTCCCAACCCGTTTCTTTTTCCCTTTAACACTCAAGGTACGGATTTCTACCACGGATACTTTAAACATCTTTTCTACCGCAGCTTTGATTTCAATCTTGTTCGCAGCAGGATTTACCCAGAAGGTGTATTTGTTATCTTCGACAAGCCCTACGGACTTCTCTGATATCACTGGACTTTTGAGGACATCTCGTGCGTCGCGCATTACGCTAACACCTCCTCTGCTTTAGTTACTGCTGCTTTAGTCATCACAAGAACATCATGATGAAGCAAATCGAAAACATTCATTCCGGCCACATCCATTGCCTTTACACCCTCAATATTACGTGCAGAGCGAAGCACTGCTTCATCTACATTGTCCATTACAATCAAGGCCTTCTTGTCGACATGGAGGGCTTTGAGTACTTTTACCATCTCGCGAGTTTTTGGTTCACTCATATTCAAAGCTTCAAGGACAATCAGCTGTTGCTCCATAACTTTCGAAGAGAGTGCCGAGTATAAAGCCAATCGGCGTACTTTTTTCGGTAATTTAAAACCGTACTTACGTGGTTTAGGTGCAAAAACTACACCGCCACCCCTCCACAATGGAGAACGCGTGCTACCGGAGCGCGCACGGCCCGTTCCTTTTTGGCGCCATGGTTTACGTCCACCTCCGCGCACTTCGCCGCGTAACAAAGCAGACTGAGTTCCACGTCTTTCTCCAGCTAGTTGCGAGACAACTGCTGAGTGAAGAACATGGACATTCGGAGTAATTCCGAACACATTGTCACTGAGTTCAATTTCTCCGACAGCTGCGCCTTGCATATTTAATACCTGAACTTTCGGCATTGCTTATTCCTCCTTTCTCAGTGTTACTTCGCCTTGACAGAAGGCTTTAGAATGAGCAACGACTTTTTCGCTCCAGGGACAGCCCCTTTAATCAAGATCAGGTTTTTATCCATATCAACCCGGATGACTTCCAGGTTTTGTACTGTTATACGTTCGCCGCCCATACGTCCTGGCAGCTCACGGCCTTTAAAAACTCTTGCCGGGCCCTTCGCGCCAAGGGAACCTGAACGACGATGATACTTAGATCCATGTGCCATCGGTCCACGACTAGCATTATGACGCTTAATCATGCCTGCAAACCCTTTACCCCTAGAAGTTCCTACTACATCAACCTTGTCACCAACCGTGAACAGGTCAACTTTTACTTCTTGTCCGATCTCATAGCTCTCGACATCATTTACTCGAAACTCTCGAACATAGCGCATCGGCTTGAGTGAAGCCTTGTTAAAATGTCCTTTTCGAGGTTTGTTGCTCAAGCTTTCACGCAGCATTGAGAAACCTACTTGGATAGCGTTGTAGCCATCTGTCGCAACGGTTTTCTTCTGTACCACGGGGCAAGGACCTGCTTCTACGACAGTCACCGGAACTACACGTCCTTCAGTTGTAAAAACCTGAGTCATACCAATTTTTTTACCCAAAATTCCTTTTGACACGAATGCCACCTCCTAAACGCTTTGAAGTGCGCCAGATATTACTGGAGCACGAGAGCGTTATTTTATTTATATCGTTGGGATCCACTCCGTAGTATAACTCCACACTACCGGGTGTTTCTCGCAACAAACATAACGATAGTATATCACAGAATAAAATGTTTTGCTACTCTAATTATATCCAATTACAGCTTAATCTCGATATCTACACCCGCTGGTAAATCCAAACGCATAAGTGCATCCACTGTTTTAGTCGTTGGCTCAAGAATGTCAATCAGCCGTTTATGAGTGCGCATCTCAAATTGTTCTCGTGAATCTTTATTAACATGCGGAGAGCGTAAAATGGTGTAAATGCTTTTCTCTGTCGGTAGAGGAATGGGTCCACTGACCTGAGCACCTGTCCGTTTTGCAGTTTCTACAATACGTTCTGCTGATTGGTCAAGGGTTTTGTGATCAAATGCTTTTAAACGAATTCTAATCTTTTGG
>JADQBO010000317.1 GCA_016278585.1 Desulfosporosinus sp. | reverse complement strand
ACCTTTGTTAAGACGGATTCTTCTGCGCCTAAAGGCAAAGGGATTACCTGCTTGATTATTGAAAAGGACACTCCTGGATTCACGATCAGCAAACCCGTTGAAAAAATGGGTATGCATGCTGACCCAACTTGTGAACTTTACTTTGAAAATGTCAAAGTTCCCAAAGCAAATGTCTTGGGTGAAATCAATAATGGCTTCGCAGTGGCCATGGGATTACTGGCGGGTGGTCGTATTACCATTGGTGCTCAGGGTCTGGGGATTGCTGAAGGAGCCTTGGAATATACCATTAATTACATTAAGGAACGAAAGCAATTTGATAAGCCTTTGGCTTCGAATCAGGGCGTGCAGTTTATGATTGCTGATATGGCTACGAAGATTGATGCTGCCCAGATGCTGATTTATCGAGCTGCATGGCTTAAGGATAATAATCAACCTCATAACAAAGAGGCTTCTATGGCCAAGCTTTTCGCCACGGACGTTGCCATGGAAGTTACCACTAACTGTGTACAGTTGTTGGGTGGATATGGTTACTGTTCAGAATACCCAGTAGAACGGATGATGAGAGATGCCAAGATTACTCAGATCTACGAAGGATCGAATCAGATTCAGCGCATGATCATCGGGCGTGAAGTCATCGGTCGTTTTTAAATAAGGATTTCAATTAATATAGGTTTTGTATAATCCCTGGAGGCCATTGTTTTTTTAGGCCTTCCAGGGATTATTTTCAAGAATGAATATTTACAATATTTAGATAATTTGAGTTGGCACACTTAGTAAAAGCTAAGGATGCAAAGCTTATGGGTCGTACAGGTTTAGTTGACGACTGCCAAGCTGCAATGCAGAATTTTGCCAGGCTTAGACTAAGCGTGGCAATTTTAATGGGAGATTTAGGGGCTATTGTAATTTAATCTTCAGTTGAACGAATGACTAAAGAAAGAAAGGAGTTAGGCAAATGGACGAAATGAAACAATTTATTCAGTTCAAGTTGGGTTTGAATGACTATGCTGTAGAAATGAGTTGCGTTCGTGAAATTATCAAACCTGTAAAAGTCATTGACCTTTTAGGTGCTCCCGAGTTCGTTCAGGGGATTGCCAAAGTGCGTGATGGGGTAGTCACTATCGTTGATTTAAGAAAGAAATTTGAGATTCAGCCTACCGATGAAGGCGAACCCAGAATTATGATTTTCGAGTCGGCTAAGGAGACTGAGAAAGTAGGACTATGGGTAGACGATGTGGTTGAAATCCTTGAAAGCAACTCTCTTGAAAAAATACCCAGTATTATTCATCAAGGCACAGTCAAAGAAATTATTAAGACAAAGGATAATATTATTCCCGTTCTAGATGTGGAACAGCTTTTTTCAAATGAAGTTTTAACGTGGCTGAGTTCCGCAAAGACCGAATTGACGGAGATTAACAGCCTTCCAGGGGGAGTGAACTAGTTCAGCTAAAGCTGAACAGCGGGGCTTCGTTAGGGAATTCTACCCCCACTGAATTGGAAAGGGGAATACCTACTTATTGATGCGGGAGACTCGGAATTGATAAATTATTAGGAGGAAATTGCTATGATTGAAGATTATGCTCAAGTGGTTGATATAATTTATGAAACTGATTTTGGAAAAACATCCATCTTCTTATTCGACCTTGAGAAGTTTATCCATATTAGAATGGGTTCCGTTATTGTTCTCCCTCTTAAAGTTGGCGATGTATTACCACCGACGACTACGTCCTATCAATGCCTTCAAACGGGTGAAAAGGTGCAAAAAATGGTTGGGCCAGAATCCTTAGGCGTAGCGTATACTGGAGTAGCGTATCCCATACGGGAAAACGGTGTCATTATTGGCGGGATCGCCACGACAGGTTCAAATGAGAGAGAATACGCACTGGAGAAATTACCCGCCTTGTCCAAAGACCTCTCAGAATCTTTAGAGCAAGTTTCTGCCGCTATTGAAAATATTGCTGCCTCAGCTCAAGCCCTTGCAGATGGTGGTCAAGCCCTTACCGTACAATCTCAAGAAGTCAATGAAAAGGCATTACTGATGGAAGAGGTTGTCGAATACATAAATTCCGTAGCCAGTGATACGAAAGTTTTGGGCTTAAATGCTTCAATTGAGGCTTCTAGAGCGGGTGATGTTGGAAGGGGCTTTGCGGTGGTGGCCTCGGAAATTCGAGCGATGGCAATATCTAGTGCTACTTCAGCAAAGGATATTCGCAAAATCATTGGGGGTATTCAAGGACTTGTCGGTAATATGACCACTGAGTTAGAAAAGGTGGGTGGTAATACTCAGGAAGTTTCTGCAGCGGTTGAGGAAATCGGAGCGACTGTAGAATCTCTTTCAGGGTCTGCAAGGGCATTATCGGATTTAGCCAGTAAACTTTAGGAGTATTTATTCGAAGGTAAAGCCTTTGAGAGGCATTTCTAGCGGAGGTAATAGGATATAAGGGGAGTGGTGAGAATGAATCAAGAGGAGCTTCTCTATGCACAGAAAATTTGTGAGGTTGAGCAAAGACTTTGTGAGATATCAAAGGATGTTGAATCGATTGATAATAGCATGCCAATGAGTCCTGAAAAAATCAGGAAAAATAATCTTGGCTACATGATAGCGGTTAATAATTATAAGAAGTGCAGATCGGAGTTAGCTAAGATTATTCCTCCAGGCATAGTCCAGCAAGAGCATACCGACCTTATCGAAACAATTCAAATGTATATAGCGGGAACAGAGTTAATGTATAAAGGGGTTTGTCTATGTTCCTTTACTATTAATGAAGCACTCATTAAAGAGGGAGCGCTTTTTGAAGAACAGGGGAAACTGCATTCGGCATGGTTAGCAGAAGCAATTGCTAACAAATTACCGGGGTAACGAAAAAGAGAAGGACAAAGCTGTCCTTCTCTTTTCGATGGTATTAAGGTTTAAATGGTACGATTAGTTAAATACTACCTTAATGGTTTTAACTAATCCGTTTGTGGTAACAGCGGTAAGAACAACTGTTTTACCAGCAACAGCGCCGGTACCGGTGATTGTGCCATCTGTAGTGACATCAAATTCAGCATTTGTCAAAGTACTACCAGATTCAACTCTGACAATTTGTGCTAATTTCATAGCTTTTTTACCATACTGATCGACAGCATAGAAGTGGACTGCTGCTCGGTTCGTGGAACTTCCAGCTGCATCGAATCTTGCCATTACTTTACCAGGAGCTAAGACATTTGAAGCGACACTAACTGTTACGGTATTTCCGTCAGAACTTTTTGAAACGCCAGCGAGGGAAGTCTCTACATCTGCAACAATCTTACTAGCTACTGGTGCAGCTGTTGAAGACTTAATTGAAGTTGTGAGTGATTTGACAGCGCCATCGGTTCCTAAAACGGTTACTGTTAAATTAGTGGTTGCTTCAGTTTTGTTATTGGCTAATTTACCAGCGTATACTTTGACGCTATTGTAGGAACCAGTATTTGCAACGGCAAAGTCTGTTGTGTTATCAACAAATGCTCCAATAATTGGATTGCCGCTTAAGAGTACTTTTGTTCCACTTGCAGTAGCACCATATACTTTTGGATTAGCCTTATAGTCGGAGTCTCTGTCGGTAATATCAGTCAAATCGGTATTGGCATAGATTGCATTAGCCACTGTATCCAGTGTATATTCTTTAATATCAGCATCTTTTACCACGGATAAGGAGACTGATTTTGAACCAATTACTTGAGTAGAAGTCGAGTTTGCATATAATTTAAAGGTTACTGTTGCTGTACCAGAACTTGCTGCCGAAAGTTGAATTTGATTTTCTCCAACTTTTGCAACTGCATTATCAATAACAACAGCTCCATTGTTGGATTCAGCTCGAACCTCGTAAGTGTTGTTGCCACCTGTCATATCGATGTCTCTACCATATTGATCTTTGACAGATAAGCCGCCTTTGTCATATCCGAAGTCGATTTTTTGCGTTGCACCAGCTTGCATAGAGCTTACAAGAACTGAAGAATCTAATGCTAGTGAGTCAGCTACGGCCGCTTTTTGGATATTTAAAGTAATTGTGCTAAATTTACCTGTTGAGGTCATTGCTGTAATAATTTGCGGACCATCATTGGCAAAAGGTCCTACCATTAGGCTAACCGTTCCGTCAATATTATCAGAGAATTGAACTTTGTCCGCTGGGGAGAAGGTAGGCGCGTTAGCCCCGGTTAAATCGCTTTTCTTAGTTAATTGTGTGCCATTTTGATCGTAAGCTACGAAGGGGATTTCTTTCGTTTCACCAATAGCAATATCATAGGCTGGGGCCATTAAAGTAAAGGTATCTAAGGTTGCGGCTTTTTTCAAGGTTACATTCAAGGATGAAGAAGTTCCTGCGTAAGACATTGCTGTGATGGTCACAGGAAGGTCCATAGCAATGTTACTGTCTCCAACAACCGTGACCTTGATGACGGCTTTGTTGGAATCGCTAGGATCCGCTACTACTTGAGCCCGGACATTGGAGCTCGAAGACGTTAAATAATTATCTCCACCATTGATTGTGCTGGTAATTAAACCATTGACAACAAGGGTATAATCATTTGTAGCATTACCACTCATATCGGTAGCAGTATAATCAATATAGAATACGCTTGAAGTGTCTCCATCGGTCAGAATTTTTCCATCAGAATTGGTTAAGCTGTTAAGGGTCATATTGCTTAAGGTACCAAGTGCGGCAGCGGTATTTAAGGTAGCATTTGTTGAAACTCCTGAGGTTGAATCATAACCAGTGATAACTACATTACTAAACTGAAGGAGATTCTGACCACCTACACCGGGAGCTACGGTTAGCAACCCTTTATTAGCAGTAACAGTACCGACTCCACTTTGGAATGTTAAATTATTAGCAAGGGATGCAGTTGTAATATCGTTACCATATTGGTCTAAGACATTATAAGTTGCATAACCAACATTTCCACTAGTAACTGATAACTTAGTGGAGATTACGTTAATCTTTGCTACCTTTTGTGCAGAGATTGCGACAGTTGAAGTCCCAAGATCTGTTGAGTTATTCTTCACGGCAACAGTATAAGATCCTTCTGGTAAATTAGAGGCGCTGCTTACGGTAGCTTCTGTCTTAGCAGCATTCCAAGTTGTAGTTACCGTTACAGGAGTGGTTGATCTTTGTACGGCAATTTCAACCTTGGAAGTATCTGCTGGAGCTTGATTGAAAGCTACTTTAAAGCTTGAAGCACTGACAGCACTGACGGATGTCACGGATAATGTGCCTTGTGGAGGTGTAACTACACCAGTAGCAACCCCAACACGAATAGCTTCAGAAACAACTGCTGTACCACCGAGAGCTGTGACTACTGTGTTATCAGAGGATTTGCTGTGCACGAAAGTAGCTGCAGCAGGAACTGATTTGCCGTCAGTGAGGACTATAGCGGAATTAGTTTGAGCTGCAAGTGGTGCACCTGCGAGAGCATCAATACCTGTTACTCCGTTAGCAACATAGACCTTATCATATTCGATAGCAGCATCAAAGTCTTGGATAACTTGGTTGTTAGTGTCATAGGCGGTCATTCCGGCATGACGGGTCGCGCCTGGAAGAGCTGATTTTACAGTTTCACTGATAACGCCTGTTCCACCAATAACATCACTGGCTGTGATGCCAGGGTTAGCAGCTAAGTAGTCAGAAACGCTAGTAGGAAGTGCGTTTTTGTTGGTTAAGAGGATTGGTTGATTAGCAGCAGCAGCTACAGATGCGATAGAGAGTGCATCTTGTAAGCCGTTAGCGACTGCAACTTTGGTAACGCCAGTCATCTTTTTAGCAATGTTGACGGATGTTTCAGCACGGTCAAATCCACCAAGGGGAACAACCGTAATGCCCATTCCATTTAATTCATCAAGAACACCTTGTTTGATAACGGCAGTACCGCTCGTTACATAAACGGTTTTAACTTCAAGTTTGGTAAGTTCAGCTTTGGTAGCAGCGTCGAGGCTGTTTCCAGCTCCAGTCAGAAGGATTGGAGCTTTCAAATAGGATGCTAGAGGACCAGCTGTTAGTGCATCCACCATACCATAGG